>CAYSLJ010000117.1:0-20511 GCA_964431735.1 uncultured Synergistia bacterium
TAATTAAAAGCCTGTCTTCATCTATATAAAATTTTACTGTGGCAACAGGCATAAATATTTTTAAACCTATTATAATTCAACGGAATTTTTAAGTCAAACTAAAGAGTAAAATAAGTAAAACTTTATATATTTAAAGGTCAAATAGATTACCTTAAAAAATGGCAGGTGATTTTATATACAATGGAAAAAGAAATATGATATAATATTAAAATTATGAAAAAAGTATATAATAATTATAACATTATTGTAGATGGCAATATTTATTCAGTTATAAAAGATGCTCTCCTGTTGAAGATAAAGGCTCATCTGTCAGTGAATCAATTTTTTTCTATTGCCCTTTCAGGTGGCAATACTCCGAAAAAGCTATACAATCTTCTGGCCGATGAATTGCTTCCATGGAGTAGAATAAAGATATTTCCTGTAGATGAAAGGGTTGTCCCTCCGGACAGTAATGGTTTTAACTGGAAGATGATAGAAGAGACATTTCTCGGAAAACTTCAGGAAAAACCTCGTATTTTTCCTCCTGTTGATATACATGTTGATCCTGAGAAATTTTCTTTGGATTTAGAAGAAACCCTTAAAAGAGAACTTCCCGTGACAGAAGAGGGAATACCTGTAATAGATCTTATGATACTTGGAACCGGCACAGACGGACACTGTGCATCAATCTTTCCGGGAAACAGTGCTTTTAAAGAAGAAAAAAGACTTGTAATGGTTACGGAAGGGCCTCCTCCTTTTGAGAAGAGGATAACCTGCACTTTCCCTCTTATTTCTTCTGCACAGGAGAGATGGTTTCTTGTTACAGGTTATGACAAAAAAGAAATTCTCCATAAAATATTTAAAAATACGGATAAAGAACTTCCTGCATGTAAAATAGGGCGCAATGAGCCTTCACTATGGTTTCTTGATACTGCATCTTTACCTGAATTCATAAGATAATCATTTAAATATGAATGATCCTGAAAAACGTCGCGTCAAGCGTCACGATATAATAATGGAGGATGTTTATGTGTGGAATAAGCGGTATAGTACACAATATTAAAGAAAATATTATTAAATTTAATCCGGATATGATCAATCTTATTAAAGATAGATTGAAAAGTATGTCCTGTGACAGCCCTGAAGGGTTTTTAGAAATTTTAAGTGACATTGAACTATTTGTGGATAATTTATTTGCTTTTGGAAATTTTTATGAGATTTATAGTTCTCCTCTGGCCAGAGGCACAGTAGAGGAACTGGCCGGTTCACTCGATCAGTCTGAAAGAGAACTGGACAGGTTTATAAAACATTCAGGTGTTTCCATATCAATGGATGTGCTTGAACAATTTAATTCAGTCTTTATAAGAGTGAGAGATTTAATATGGAGGATAAGAGAAGATCTGTTTAAAAATATTTCAAAAATTAAAAATCTGGCACAGGATTCAAATCTGGAAGAAAAAGAACATTTTATCCATGAGCTGTGGAAATTAAATTTTACTCTGAATAATTTAAACAGACTTGAAGTGAGGGGAAGAGATTCTGCCGGTTTATCCTGTATTGTATCCTTTGAGAATTCATCAGGATTAAAGAATTTTAAAGAGACTCTTCAGGAAAAGCTCAAACACGATTATGAAGAGAGGATAAGATTAAAAGATTTTGTGAACTGTGCCATTGTAGAAGCCTCTTCCTGTAACAGTAAAGATATGGATTCCCTTGTTTTTACCTTTAAAGTTGCAGAAGAAATAGGGAAGATGGGAGACAATGTAGCTACTTTAAGAAAAACTATTCAGGAAGATAAGATCTTTCTTACTGCTCTCTCCGGTAAAGAAAGGAAGATAAATATGCTTGCCCATACAAGGTGGGCATCAAACGGTATTATAAACCAGCAGAACTGCCACCCTGTAAACAATCAGACAGAACCACTGCCGGGAACAGAGAGTATGAACAAAGATTATTTAATTTCTGCCGTATTGAACGGAGATATTGATAATTTTCAGGAACTGAAAGAAAAATTTTCTTCTCTTACAGGGAGAAAAATAAGTGACAATGTAACTACTGATGCCAAGATTATACCTCTTATAGTAGAAAAATTTTACGAAGAAACAGGAAATCTTTATGAATCTTTCCGTATGGCTTTAAATGAATTCAGGGGGTCTATGGCTATAGCCATGCACAGTACCATTGAACCTGAAAAGGTATATCTGGCTTTAAGAGGAAGCGGTCAGGCTCTATTTGTAGGTTTTGCTAACGGAGGTTATGTTTTTGCTTCAGAACTTTACGGCATAGTGGAAGAGAGTTCCCGTTTTATAAAACTTGATGGTGAAAAAGAGAGAATTACAGGAAATCCTTCAACACAGGGACAGATTTTTGTCCTGGATCAATCTGTTACCGGCGGAATAGAATTTATAAAAGCCTTTTATTTTGACGGAGTACCTCTCGTTATTACTGAGAAAGACATTAAAAAGTCGGAGATAAATACGAGAGATATTAATATAGGCCAGTATCCTCATTTTCTTTTGAAGGAGATTTCCGAATCGCCCCTTTCTGTAGAAAAAACTCTGAGAGGAAAATTTGAAATCAGAGAAACTTCTTCAGGGGTACTTCCTTTCTTCAATCTGGGTAAAGAAATAATACCGGACCTTGTTGTAAACAAACTTAAAAGGGGAGATATAAAGAAAATATGTGTTATAGGTCAGGGAACAGCCAGTATAGCAGGTAACGGTATAGCGAATTTTATGAGTCGTGTTCTGTCCTCCTCAGGAATTCAGATAATGAGTACGAAAGCTACCGAACTGTCAGGATTTTTACTGGAAGATGATATGAGCGGTCTTCTTGCCATAGCTGTTTCTCAATCAGGAACAACTACAGATACGAACAGGACTGTTGACCTTCTGAGAGCCCGTGGCGCCCGCGTTATTTCTATTGTAAACAGAAGGAATTCCGATCTTGTTTATAAATCAGACGGTGTCTTTTATACCAGTGACGGCAGAGATATAGAAATGTCAGTTGCTTCGACAAAGGCTTTTTATTCACAGATAGTATCCGGTACTATTATTGCTCTTTATTTTGCCGGAATTTTATCCACTCTGTCATCTTATGAGATAGTTCAGGAATTAAGAGAACTTCAATCATTACCTGATAAAATGTACAGTATGCTCTCACAGAAAGATGATGTGAGAGAAGTAGCGGAGAAATATGCTGTTACAAAAAAATACTGGGCCGTAGTGGGCAGCGGCCCCTATAAGGTCGCATCAGATGAAATAAGAATAAAATTGAGTGAACTCTGTTATAAATCAATAGCTTCCGATACTACTGAAGATAAAAAACATATTGATTTATCGTCGGAACCTCTTGTTATTATCTGTGTGGCAGGTGTAAGCGGCAGTAATCTCCATGACATGGTAAAAGAAGTGGCCATATTTAAAGCTCATAAAGCCTGTCCTGTAGTTATTGCGACAGAAGACCAGGAACCTCTATTCAAACCTTACGCAAAGGGCATAATTAAAACCCCTCACGCTTCAGGAGTTGTTTCTGTACTTCTTAATACAATGGCAGGACATTTATGGGGTTATTATGCGGCAAGGGCGATAGATAACAGTGCAGCTATATTAAAAACTGCCAGAGCTTCTACTGTTGAAGCACTGGTTAATTCTACAAGAGGAGATTTATATGAAGACAGAGCCATTATAAAATCTCTTTCCAGAAAACTTTATGCTCCATGTAAAGAGTTTTTTAGCAGGCTCAGAAACGGTTTATATAACAGCTGTCTTGAAGTCAATACTGCATCGGAATTGAGTCTTTTATTAAAATATGTACAGGGAAAAATTCCTCTCGAAGATTTTGAAATTGATTTCGGTAAATCAGGGAGCCTTAATACTGTATTAAATGAAACAGTGAGGTTTTTATCTTCTGCCATAGCGGATCTGACAAGGCCTATAGACGCAATAAAACATCAGGCAAAAACTGTTACTGTCGGTATTTCACGTCTTGAGGAAATACCTGAAGGTCTTATATTTGAAACACTGAAAGAAGAAAATATTTCTCTTAATAATATAACCTATCAGAACACTTTTATACTTCAGTCCATAAATCCTGCTGTTGACCATATTACAGGTCTCAGTTTTTATGAAATTACAGACCTCGATCCTCTGGGATATCCTGCAGATAATACACAGATAATTACTCTTTATAAAAAAGGAAGTGTTATGTCTCTATCATCTCGATCAGATAAAGGCTGTCTCCTTATAGGGAGAAAGAGAAGTGTTGTAGCAAAAAACCGTGTTTTTGCAGGACGGGGTAACAGTGATGAAAGGCCTATAATAATAATACCTTTACTCGATAAAGGTATATGCCGTAATCTTCTTCTTCTTCATACGGAATTTAAAGAAAAAGCAGATATTCAGAGTAAAGTTATATTACTGAAGGCTCTTGATAAATATGAAGATATAAAATATACAGTTACTGAAATGAATATAATCTGGGATGATCTTATCCTTGAGCATTTAACTCCTTTAGATCTCATTTCAGAAGATCCCGATCATATAGCAGAACTGATTTCCTGTTATATCAGTGCAGAGATTTAACTGGTGCCATGTTTTTACTGCCTTTATAGTTAAACAGATTTTGGGTTATGGGTGTCGGGTGATTGACAATTTCTTAATCTATCACCCGACACCCATAACCCTCATTTTCGACAGTTCGCTACTCACTAACAACCATGACCGAACCGGTCACATTTATCTTGGCCCGGGAGGGCGTTCCTGTGATGGAGGAGGGGGATGACAGCCATGACGACGGTGGAATATCCAGGGATAAAATAACCAGTCCATTTCACCATATTCCCATCTGTCATAATATTTGTAAATAACCGGCGGCCTGTAGAAACCTGTCATATCGCCGTTATTTTCAAGGATAAAATTCATCACCTTTTCCCCGACTCCTGCTTCTTTGAGTTCCTGTATGTCTTCAGGACTCAGTTTTAAATCAGCCTGTGCTCTCAGGTGTGTTATAATGACCTCTTCCCTTGTACCGGCTCTGGTAAGTTTTATTATATCCTCTTTTGTTATAGTCCATGCTGTGGATGTGAGAGATATTATAAATATAAATAAGAGAAGTACATGTTTTTTCATAATAATCCCCCTTTTTCAGTGAACTGTGACCGGTTATCAATGACCCGGTTTTCAGTCAATGTTACTGTTGTTCGCTGCTTTTTTTTACCTCTTTCCCTTTCAGCTCTTCCGGTAATTCTCCGATTATTTTAATTTCCTCGATTTTATCGCCAGGGTCAATCTCTTTTGCCACTTCAAATCCTTCCGTTACTTTGCCGAATACTGTGTATTGATTGTCAAGGTGTTTACAGTGTTGTCTTGAAAGACATATAAAAAATTGACTTCCTGCACTGTCAGGGTCCATTGCTCTCGCCATTGAGAGTATACCTTCTTCATGTTTTATGTCATTAAATTCTGCAGGGATTGTATATCCCGGCCCCCCCTCTCCTGTGCCTTCAGGATCTCCTCCCTGAATTACAAAGTCCGGTTCTACCCTGTGGAAAGTCAGACCGTTATAAAATTTCTTCTTGCTCAGGGTGACAAAACTGATTACAGTATTCGGTGCAACATCAGGATAAAGTTCACCTTTCATAGTTCCTTTCGATGTTTTCATTTCGAATAAAAGTTTTCCCTTTTCTTCCGATTTATCCGATGTTTTATCCTGTTCTTCCTCCGTGTTTGCTGCAACATCCTTCACCGGTGTTTCCTGCGTGGCCGGTGTTTTACCCTGTTCTGCCAGTGGAGTCTCTGGATTACCTGTAGAAGGTGTTTCCTGTGTGGCTGATGTTTTATCGGAATTTTCTTTTCCGTTACATCCTGTAAAGATCATTAATACTACCAGAGATATTAAAGCTATTGTTTTTAATGTTTTCATATGTTTATTTACTCCTTTTTTATAATCGTAATGGGGAATGTGTGACAGGTGATTTGTGATGTGTTATATAACTTTACACCTTTTACTACTCCCTGCTCAACCTTCGCTTTTCATTCTTCACTTTTCACCTTCCACTCTTCACCCCTTGACTTCTTTCTCTATAGTCTTCTCCAGAATTTTTCTTACATCAACGGTTGGCTTTTTTATTTTCTCTTCTCCCTTTCCCTTTTCTGCCAGTTTTTTTTTCTCTTCCCACTCTTTTATATTATACCCTGATTTTGTACAGAACATAGCACTTATATGATGTGTGGTGAGACAGAAAGGGCATTTTTTCTTTATTCTCGTGCCACATTGCTGACAGAAATCACTTTTTTCCAGGTTATCACTGTGACATGATGGGCATCTGTAACCGATAGTTGCTATAACAAGATTTTCCTCTTTTATCTTGAGTTTACTGCCACAGTAATTACATGTAAGATTGAAATCTATTTCACTGGCACCGCAGTTAGGACATTTTTCAGATGTAAAATCTGTCACAGTGCACCCTCCCTTACAGGAAGAGGTGTGGACATAATCTCCATCAATAAATCCAGCCTTGTAGGCTGATTTATAAGAGGTATGAGATTTGGCAGTGAGTAGTAATCTCCTTTGAAATTATATGTTACATACTCTATGCCTTTACTGTCCAGTTCCTTTTCCAATTTATTTATTGCATGACCTACCTTTACTATCAATATGGCAGGATATGTAAAGAGTTCTTCACAGTATTTTTTGTATGTTTCGGTAAATAAAGGAGTTGCATTCTCATCTTCATCTGTAATAATAATAATATGTTCGACTCTTTCTTTTTTCCTCCTCATTATTTCGAGAGCTACTCCTATACTGGTTGAACCTCCTGCTTTTATGACACTGAAGGCTTTTTCCCATGCTGCCATATCTTTTCCTTTTGCCGTAACAGGGAAAGCCATGTTGTCGAAGGCATATACAAAAAGATCGTTTTCTGCTATAGCAGAACACATAGTGGCAACTGCTTTTCCTACTTCTATTGCTATATCCATACTGCCTGATTTGTCTACAAATATGGCGGCAGGGTTTTTTATTGTTCCCTTTTCCTTTGCTTTTTCAAGGGCTACCTGTTCCAGGTTATCTGTAAGTTCCTGTGAAAGACCTGCTACTTTTGAAGCAACCCTGGCTTTCATGGTGGAAACCCTTTTGTCTTTTCCCGCTTCTCCGAGTTTTTCTTCTATAATGGCTTTTATATCGGGGTTTTCAAAAGCTCCTCTCTTTTTAAGTGATGCCATGTTATTTATAAGTTCCTGAGGCGACATATTATTTATAAGGGCGATCATAAGAGAAGGAGTTATTTTCTTTATTGCTCCCACTGCTACAGGATAGGGAATTTTCTGCTCGAAAACTATCTTTGCCTGTTTTGCCGGTTCCTCTTCTTTAGCAAGCAATTTCAATGAATAAAGAGAAGTGCCTTCAGGAGGATTGTTTTCAAAAAGTATCTGCTGGGCTCTTTCGGAAGGTTTTATACGTAATGATGCATAGAGATGTTTCATTACCTTTCTTCCTCTTATTACTGAAGAATCGAACCAGTCACTATTTTTTTCTCTTTTCTTCAGATACTGAATTACTGCAGTTCTTGCAATTTTAGGAAATTTTTTGAGGCTTATCTTGCAATAATCCATAATACGGGAAACCTGATAGGGAGGAAATGTTTCCAGAAGAGCACAGCCTGCTTCTCTGTGCATTTCATGACTGCTTGTAAGAAGATGAGCTGTAAAGATTTCTTTATGATCCCTTACTTCTCCCTTTTGATGATACCAGGAAGCAAGATGCCCGTAAAAAACGGGATCCTTTTTAACCATTTCCTGATGAAGTGCTCTGGCTGTATCTAACTGTCCATGAGGAGTCACAAGAAAGGTGTTTAACATAAATAATCTGAGATCCTGTTCGCTTTTTCCTTCTACAGGAAATTTAAATGTTTCTATTACTTTTTCCTTTTTTCCCGGATTTTTTTTCCCCGATCTTTTTGATTTTTTAGAAGAAGAACCTCCGGGCTTCTTCCCGTCTGGATTAAAAAAATTCTTTATCTGTCCGAACATGTTTTTTTCCCCTTTCTTAGAAATCGTGACGCGTGACACGAGGAGCCTGGACCTGAATATATAGAATTATAATTATCATCTTAAATTATAACGTTAATAATTTATTTTGTAAATCCTTATTCTAAATGATATACTATAAGGATAGTGTTTTTTTACGTCACGTAGTTTTATTTTTACAGGAAATTGCATTTCTTTCCAAAACTCTATTAATGAATTATGGTTCCAGGTGATAGGTTATAAAAATTATGACAAAGAAATTATTAATTTGCCTCTTTATTTTCCTGGCTCTTTTTTCTTATAACAATTATGGCAGTAATAAAAAAATAATCGTATCGGGAGATTATGATTATCCTCCCTATGAATTTCTGGATAATAACGGTAAACCTTCAGGATATAATGTGGAATTATTTCAGGCCATATCAGATGTAATGGGTATCAATTACGAGTTGAAACTCGGTCCGTGGAAAGAGGTAAGAAATGAGCTTGAAAAAGGAAATATTGATCTCCTGATAGGTATGTATCATTCTCCTGAAAGGGATGAACTTGTAGATTTCTCCAGTCCTCATATGATTGTCCGTCATTCCATATTTGTGCGTAAAGGCAGTCAGATTAAATCCCTGGAAGATCTTTATAATAAAGAGATTATAGTTCAGGAAGGAGATATTATGAATGATTTTGTAATATCTCATAAGATTTCTTCTAAGATTGTTAAAGAAGAAACACCTGCCTCTGTTCTGCGATTGCTCGCATCAGGAAAATATGACTGTGCACTCCTCGGTAAATTACAGGGATTGTATTTTATAAAAAAACTGGGACTTACCAATATAATTACAGTAGGTAAGCCTCTTACATCACAGAAATATTGTTTTGCTGTTTTTGAAGGTAATGGAGAACTTCTGGCATCTTTGAATGAAGGATTGAAAATTCTTGAAGGAACCGGCAGATATGAAGAAATATATTATAAATGGTTCGGTGTGCTGGAGCCAGAACGTATATCTATAAGAAAAGTAATATTTTATACCGCTACAGGTCTGTCTATATTTTTATGTCTTTTTTTTATATCTCTTTTCTGGTACTGGTCTTTAAAAAAGCAGGTTCACATAAGGACAGAGGAATTAAAAGAAAGTCAGGAAAAATTGAAATCAATTATGGATAATTCTTCAGCTCTTATTTATTTAAAGGATGTTAATGGAAAATACCTTTTTGTTAATAAAAAATTTGCATCCCTTTTTAATATAGCTGAACCTGATGTTATAGGCAGGGAAGACAGTGATCTGTTCCCTGAAGACAGAGCGAGAAGTTTTAAGGAAAATGATAAAAAGGTTTTAGACAGTGCCTGCCCTTTAGAATTTGAGGAGTTTTTAGAACTTCCCGACGGACGTCACACTTATATATCTGTAAAATTCCCTGTATTTAATACGGAAGGGAAGGCTGTTTCAGTATGCGGAATAACTACAGATATTACAGAACGAAAAATACTGGAAAGAAAACTTATTCAATCTTATAAGATGGAAGCTATAGGAAGGCTGGCAGGTGGAATAGCCCATGATTTTAATAATATCCTTACTGCTATTATCGGGAATACAGAACTTATTCTTATGGAACATGAAAATAATCCATTCTCTGAAAACCTTCAGGAAATTCTTAAATCCGGCATACGTGCCAGAGATCTCGTAAAACAGATTCTTACTTTCAGCAGATATACAGAAGAAGTGAAAAAAACAATAAATATTCCTTCCGTTATAGGAGAATCTTTCAGATTGCTCAGAGCAACATTACCAAAAACCATTGATATAAAATTGAAAACAGAAGGAGATAACCTGGCTGTTTTTGCCGATGAAACACATATTCATCAGATATTTATGAATCTCTGTACAAATGCTGCCTACTCCATGAGAGAAAAAGGAGGTACTGTAACAGTTGATATTGGAGTATTTGATATTACATCTGATAATATGTCAGAATATGATGAGCTTAATCCCGGATCTTATATAAGACTTTCTGTAACAGATACAGGACATGGAATGACTCAGGATGTTGTAGATAAAATTTTTGAGCCCTTTTTTACTACAAAACCTCTTGGGGAAGGAACCGGTATGGGGCTTTCCATAGTTCATGGTATAGTAAAGAATTACGGAGGAACTATACTTGTTTCCAGTGAACCTGGTAAAGGAAGCACTTTTCAGGCCTTTCTTCCCATGGTCTATTATCCTGTCAGGGAAGAGAAAAAGAATGGCGGAATATGCAGAGGTTCCGGGAATATTCTTTTTGTTGACGATGAAGAAGGCATTGTTAATTTATGGAATACAGTTCTGGAACGGGCCGGATATCATGTCAGTTCTTTTACAGATAGTAAGAAAGCTCTTGAAACGTTTAAACGTGATCCTTTCATGTTTGATATAGTCATAACAGATCATACGATGCCTGAACTTACAGGTTTTAATATGGCAAAAGAAATATTGACAGTGAGACCTGATGTGCCTGTTATTTTATGTACAGGATTTAACGAAGAGATTAACCGCGAAAAGGTGCTTCAGGAAGGTATAAAGAGATTTATGTTAAAACCGGTTGAAATTGCCGAACTTACGGAAACTGTAAAGGTTTTACTGGAGGGAAAGCCGTGAGTTGTGAAAAACTAGCGGCTCTCCCTGTGGTCGCCCGGTACCGGTGAAATACGCATTACCTGACACGCTCTTCACCCTTGACCCTTTTATCTTTATGTAAATAAAAAATCAGAATTCCTATTGGTATAAAGAGATAAATAAATAAAATGAGAAAACTTACCGGTTTGAATAAATAAGAGAGAAAAGGTTTCATATAATGTAACAGAGATCTCAAACCTATAAGTCCTGCACAGTAAGAAGCTGTGCTTATAGCCAGCACCCACCACCATTTACCTATCCATCCTTCCATAGTGCCTTCTTTTTTCTTTCTGGAAATAACTTTATTAAGATCATTCATAAACTCTTTTATATTCTGATATCTATCATCACAATCCAGTTGTAATGCTTTTATCAGTATTTTTTCCATATCTTCCGAGCCAGCCGGTATTAATTCCCTGAGAGGAGGAAAGACAAAGGGAAGGGTGGAAGGATTTCTGTTTGTAATGAGATAATGTATTGTTGCACCGAGAGAGAATATATCGCATCTCGGATCGGTATTTCCCTTTATACTGCACTGTTCAGGAGGACAGAATCCCATAGTGCCTCTGGCATGAATGATTGTATTTGTTTCTTCTGAGGGGGTAAATATTTTTGCTATGCCAAAATCTATTAATTTGAGCTGCCCCGAATTATTAATCATTATATTCTGGGGCTTTAAATCTCTGAATACTACAGGCGGATTCTGACTGTGAAGATAGTCCAGAGCCGAACATATTTCAACAGCCCAGTTTATCACTTCTTCTTCCGTACATGGTGAAGTTTTTTCGTCAATATATTCTTTAAGGGTTTTACCGTTAATATATTCCATGACCAGATATTCTTTACCGTTATATTCAAAATAATCTATGACTTTAGGCAAATTCCTGTGATCCAGTTTTGCAAGCATTGTAGCTTCCGTTCTGAACTGTATAAGAGCCTTTTCTTTATCTTCTTCACTGGTAAAGTGAAGAATAATTTCTTTTATTGCTACCGCTCTATCTCCCAGTCTTCTGTCTTCAGCCAGATATACTGCACCCATACCGCCTTTACCGAGTATCTGTTTTATGAAATATCTATTTTCCAGCAACGTGTACAGAGATAGAAATAACATGTTTGACTCCCATTTATCCGTGACATGTGACGCGTAACGGGTGGTTTTACGACCTGACGCTTCACGGCTCACTCTACTGACTTGAGCATAAGGGTCTGTGAAAAAATAACTCCATTTGCCGGAGTTATTTTTCCTGCAGTCCTAAGCATGTAATAAACATTTTTCACGGCTCACTAACATATTCTCTAAAATATTCTCTAAAAAAATACCGAATACCTTCTATTGAAACTATTGAAATGAAAAATACCCTGTTTCCAGGGCATTTTTCTATTTGCACTATAACTGTAATGCCTATTTCATATCACTTTTCCACTTTTACGACTTTAAATTCTTTTTTCGAGAATCGGTAAGAGATCGGGATTTAATATCAATCTGGTAATTCTGCCTGAATGTTGTTTTTTACTTCCCATTACTACAGAAACCATTTCTTCGCATATAGAGTCTTTCTGTGTTTTAAATTCTTCTTCCTTCAGGGTTCTGGTTTTATCGAGTATTTCACTGATTTTACTTATTTTTGCTTCTATTTCGCTCCATGACATATTGCCTTTGCTTATTCTCTCTGAAACCTTTGCCAGTAATTCATCTTTCTTTACTTTATATTCGCTATCAGGAATAGTTCTTGCTGTTTCCAGTATTTCCTGGAGTTTTTTCATTTTCTTTCCCTGTTCTTTACCTCTCTCCCTGTTTTCCGGTCTGTTTTTTTCTTTTCCTTTAAAGACATCGGCAGGACGATAGTTATTTATAATATTTTTCTGTTCCTCTGTGAGTATATTATTTACCTTATCAGAAAGTGCTTCTGCTTTTTCTTTATATGGTTCATTTATGGATTTCATTTCTTTTTTAAGGTCTCTCAATTTTTCAAAAGTTTCCTCTGACGGGTCAGTATTTTTTGCCAGTTCATTGTTTATGTTTCTTAAACCGTTACATATCTGTGTTTCTATGGCATCTTTTTTACTGTCCATTTCTTCTTTTATTACTTTTGCATCTTTTATTAAAGGAATAAGCTCTTTTACCTGTTCTCCTGTTAAATTCAGGTCATTTACGAGGTAAAGGGATCCCATTAGCATTACCTGTTGTTTCATGTCGTTACGGGCTGTTTCTTTTTCCTGTGCCATAATTTTTCCGTTATAAGACATAATAAAACAGATAGTAGCCAGAAAGAATATAATTACTGTTAACCCGATAATAATTTTAGATTTTTTCATAAAAATCTGCCTCCTTACATTTGTTAGATTTGTTTTTATTCTAGCTTTATTTTTATATAAGAACAAGTTTTTGATAATAACAGGTATAAATTTTGTAATAACAGGTATTGACGGAGATATAAAAAAATAACAGGGTTCAATAAAACAGACCCTGTTATTTTAATTTATGTTAACTTTTTAAGCCATACCTTTTAAGGCATTTGCCTGGGGGATTGTTGCACCGGCTCCTCAACCGGCTCCCTTTGCATCAGTAGAAGTGAATTTACTGTTGTAAAAACACTATCTTTACTTGCTTCCCAGAGGAATTTCTGTTATAATTTTAACTGGATCAGTGTAAATATTCTTTTACCAGATAAATTTTTTTGCTGCTGGTTATTAAGGGAGAGTGTTGATGAAAAATGGATAAAGTAAATCAATTTTTCCTTCAGAATGCAATGAAAGGAAATGTAATTTCAACTACTATTTCTGCTAAAGATTTAAAGGGTGGAAAAACTGATGCAAAAGAAGATGCCAGATTTTCTACCAGGGGCCCCATGAAGGGTAAAGAAGGTGAAGCAGCTAAAAAAGATGTAAATCTCCAGGATTTACAGTCTAAATATAATCTTCAAAAGGATAATGTTGAACAGACTCCCGAAAAAGCTATAAAGAAATTTTTTGGGAAAGCAGATGAATTATATGAAACAGCTCAGAAATCTGACCCTAATGTATCAAAAAGCGGCCAGACAAAGGAAACAAAGAATAAAGATGTTAGAGCAGGCGGTTACAGGTTTAAATTTTCCACCAAAGGAGGAAAATTACTTCTTTCAAAAGGGACAATGAAATGGCTCAGGAATGAACCGGGTAAAATGCAGGATTTTCATAAGATGCTTCAGGGACAATTTGTTCAAACCCAGGATGTAGATATCAGAACTGCAAGGCAAATACTTGACGGAGTTACGAGACAGCTAAATGATATTGCCGCACAGCTTTCCATGCCTGATAGCCAGCAGATAATGAATTGCCTCAGTGTTCTCTCAGATCTTATTTCTTCATTTGTAAACTTCGATACAAAAAATAAAATGAAGAAAATGAAAGATAAAGATAAAGCTGCTATGAAAGGCACCCAGTATGATGAAATGGAAGGTGAAGAAGGGGAAGGCGGAAAATATGGTGACATGAAGAAACTGGGGCAAAAACTTGCATGGTTCCAGAATCTTGAAGGAATGGTTCAGACAGAATTAGAACAACTTACCTATGACCCCAGGGCAGGAGATAGAAGAAAATTTTTACGTAAAGCTCTGACTATAGTAGCAGATATAAAACTTAAACTCCTTGCACAGAGTGCAAAAGACCTGGAAACTATGCAGCAATAACCGGTCTTTTCAACGGATAAATTTTATTTTGCTGGTTCTTTTGGTTTTCTAAATAAAATTCCTCTTGACAGTTCTTCTGTTTTGCTTTTTGAAAGGAGTTTTTCTCTTCTTTTCTGAATTATTTCCTCTGCCGAAATTGTTTTAGATGTCATCCTGAGAGGAATTTTTTCAACTGGTTTTTGAGTATCGATTTTCTCTGCTGATTTATTTATTTGAGGCAATATTGCTGCAATTTCCGAAATAGAAAGTTCAGAAGTTCTGTAATCTTTTAGATCTGTAATATCTGATTTTTCCGTAACGGCAGGTAATCCTCTCAGATGTTTGATTAATTGCTGCCCTGTAGCTCTGAGTCTGTCTGAATAGATTTTACTTAAATTCAGACTTATTTCTGGATATGTCTGTAATATGTTCAGAAAATCATTTTTCTTCATACAGTAAAGCTCACATGGTTCCAGAACAGCTCTGGCACAGGCAAATCGTGTGGTATTATCCAGTATGCCCATTTCCCCGAATATATCTCCTTTGCACAGAGAAGCCAGTACTTCAAATTTCTTTTTTTCCTCATCTATATATTTATAAATAAGCACTTTCCCTGATTTTATTATATAGAGTTCTTCAGATATATCGTTTTCTTCAAATATTACAGCATCAAGAGATACTTTTTTCTTTTTCAGAAGCGGTGATATTTTTTTTATCTTACTCGTAGATAAAACACCAAAGAGACTGGTAAAACCTATTATGTCAGATTTGTTTGCCGATGCCAGTATTTTTTCCTGTTCTTCTATTCTATCATTTACTATTTCCAATGGCTTTAATGTTTCGCATATACAGATAAATTTATTTTTATTCTGATGCTTTTTTATATATATGGTTTTCAGGGAGTACATCTGAGTCAGTTTGTCGTAGATAGCATCCTGAATTTTTTCTATAATACCCGGAATCTCATCTATTTCAACTGAAGTATATTCTATACTGCTATCCATAAAGGTCTCCTTTCAATATTACGTATCAATATTACGTAATTACATAAAAATTCTTTTTTTTTCAGAAAAGTCCTTTTAATTAATTTTTTTCTAAAGGAGCTTTTTCCTGTACTGAAGAATAATAATTTTATTATGAACAGAGTCATTGTTGTTATAACTATTTTCTTCATGACAGGTATATTTGTAACTTCTTTTCTGAACATGTCGCCAGCGGTAACCTTTGTTTTATTATTTCTGTTTTTAATGTTCTCCATAGTAGCTTATCTGAAAAAGTGGCTTTTTTTTAAATATATTATAGTAACAGCTTTTTTTCTATCAGGTTTTCTTTACGGTCACGTTGCCCTTTATGAAGTTTCCGGTAATTCCCTGGCAGGTCTGGAAAATAATATACTGGTTCTTGAGGGAATAGTAAAGGGTGATCATAGATTTGATGATAAGAGAACTTATTTTACAATTGATACATACAGGGTTTTTATTTACGATAAACATTATAATATAAGTCAGAAAGTGAGAGTCAGAGTAGAAGGGAAAAAAGAAGTTTTTACCGGTGAGAGAGTAATATTGAAAGGTCTTCTTGTCCTTCCTCCTGATAGAAGGAATCCCGGTGAATTTTCTTACAGAGATTATCTTCTGAGAGAAGATATTCATAATATTATCCACGTAAATTCTTTTGATGATATAAAAATTCTGGATTATGTAAGCGGTGATTTTCTGTCCCGATATGCTGCAATACTCAGACGAAAGGCTGTTACTATCATATCAGAACTACTTCCCGGACAGGAAGGTTCTCTTCTGGCCGGTATGGTACTTGGTACCAGAAACTCCATAGGGGAGAACATTATAAAAGATTTTCAGGCTACAGGCACCCTCCATATTATTGCCGCTTCAGGTTCCAATATATCTATTTTACTTGTAATAATAATTTTTGCAGGAGAAATATTAAAAATTTCCCACAGGAGAAGTGCACTGGTCTGTATACCTGTTGTAATATTTTATGCCTTCATTGCAGGCGGAGAGCCTTCTATAATGAGAGCTTCTATTATGAGCATTGTAGTTCTTTGTGGCCTTATTATAGAAAAAGAAGCGGATCTGCTCGTTTCTGTATTTGCTTCTGCCTTTTTGCTGCTCATAATGAATCCTCTTGAGCTTTATGATACAGGTTTTTTACTTTCCTTTAGTTCTGTTCTGGCCATAATATGTTTTACACCTCCACTGCAGAAAATCCTTGTTTTTATTCCTTCCCGGGAAGTAAGAAATTGTATTTCCGTTTCTCTTGCCGCTCAAATTGGTGTTTCTCCCATAGTAGTTTATTATTTCAACGAACTATCTCTTGTAGCGGTATTGGCAAATTTAATGATTTTTATGTTCGTTGCATGTGCTCTTGTAACAGGAGTGTTTATGTTACTTGTCTATCCTCTGTTTTCTTTCGGAGGAATAATACTTGCCAGAATATCAGGTGTACTTGTGGATTATATAATTTTTATTGTAACTTTTTTATCCAAAGTGCCTTTTGCTTCTGTAAACCTGGCTTCTCCTTCTCCAGGTTTTATTTTGTTTTATTATATTTTTATTTGTTTTATATTTTCTCTTGTTCAGAATTACAGACAATGGAGAGATTATGTTGAAGAAAAGTGTGGTTTTGTTCTTACAGGAGGCAGGATTATTCTTATAATATCGATAATTTTTCTTTTATTTATCTGGTATCCTGTAGTTTTTCCTTCACCTCTTAAAGTTGTATTTTTGGATGTGGGACAGGGAGACAGTATTTTTATAAAGCTTCCTGAAGGAAAATGTTTTCTCGTAGACGGAGGTAAGGCCGATAAGTATTATGATACAGGTAAAAGGGTAATAATTCCATTTCTTAAAAGGTATGGCATAAGGCAGATAGACGGTATTTTTCTTACCCATGCCGATAATGATCATCTCGGAGGACTTATTGAAGTTTTAAAAAATGTCAGGGTCATGGCAATTTATGATGGATTGGATGTTGACCATGAAAACAGAATGTACAGGGAATTTTTATATCTTGCCTGTAAAAAGGGTATAAACTATTACAGACTTTCAGAAGGAAATAAATTATATTTTCATGAAGGAGTTACCTTTGAAGTGCTTAATCCTTCAATCCCTCTGATTTATTCGGAAAATCATCTGAATGAAAACAGTCTGGTTTTGAGAATTTATTGGAAAAAAATATCCCTGTTGCTGACAGGGGACATAGAAAAAAAAGGAGAAGAAAGAGTTATGTTAAATTCTTCTGAATGTCAGATTTTGAAAGTGTCCCATCATGGCAGCAATACCGGAACGTCCAGGGAATTTTTACAGAAGATAAAGCCGGAAGTAGCCGTTATAAGTGTGGGCAAAAAGAACCCTTACGGCCATCCTTCAGGTTATGTAATTGAGAGGTTGAATATTTTTTCCGGTGCACTTTACAGGACAGATTATTGTGGTGCAATTACTGTTATCTCAGATGGTAATGACTATAAGGTTTTAACGGTCAAAAATTTAAAGGACAGGAGTGATTATGATGAAATACATCATCACTGAAGATTCTATTTATGTAGTAAAACTGGAAAAGGGAGACAGTGTCCTGGCCAGTCTGACATCTCTCGCAGAAGATTTGAACATTAATTTTGCTACAGTTACAGGTATAGGTGCCGTAAAGGATCCTCATATAGGATATTTTGTTGTCAATCAGAAGAGATATATAGAGAAAAAATATGAAGGAAATTTTGAACTACTCAGCCTGAAAGGAAATATTGCCATTAAAGAAGGAAAGCCTTTCTGTCATATTCATGTTATTTTAAGTGACGCAGAGTTCAAGACTTTTGGGGGACATCTGCTGGATGCAGATGTTACTGTTACTATGGAAATAATAATTAAACCCTTGAAGGTTGAAGTGGAAAGAACAATAGATGGGGAAAGTTCTCTCTATCTGTGGAAATTTTGAGCCGGGAAAAGTGGAAAGTGAAGAGTGAAGAGTGAAAAATGAAGAGTGAAAAATGAAGAGTGAAAAGGGAAAAGGGAAAAGGGAAAAGTGGAAATATGTTTGAAAAACTGAAATATAAAATCAGAGGACTTGATTGTGCAGAAGAGGTTTCTGCCCTCAGAAATACTGTGGGAAAACTTCCTTTTGTTAAAGACCTTCAATTCGATATATTGCAATCAGCCATGACTGTTACGGTAGATAGTGCTTTCCCGGTAGAAGATGATATAGTGAAATCTGTCAGAGAGGCAGGTCTTGAAGCTTTTCCCTGGACCGAGCACTGCAGTTCCTGTGGAGGAAAAAAAACGTCCCGGGATAAAGACGGACCTTTTATTATGTGTGCTATTTCTTTTGTTTTTTTACTTTCCGCTTCAGTTTCTCACGGCATAATTCATCAAAGTATTCTTGATGCTTTTGTATGCGGTGAAGCCATGGCCCATCATGTTTTCCCTCTTATCTCAATTATTTTATATATAATTTCTATGATTTTTTCCGTATGGTATATAATTCCAAAGGTTTTTATATCTTTGAGACATTTCAGACTCGATATGAATGTTCTTATGACTCTTGCCATGACAGGAGCTGTTGTCATAGGCCAGTGGTTTGAAGCTGCTACAGTTGTATTTTTATTTGCCCTTGCCCAGCTTCTGGAAGCATGGAGTGTCGGGAAAGCCGGGAAAGCAATAGAAGCCCTCATGGAACTTTCTCCTCCCAGAGCCAGATATCTCTGTCCCCATGACGGAGATATTTTAGAAAAGCCTGTTTCTGAAGTTCCTGCAGGAGTTACAGTACTTGTACGTCCGGGAGAAAAAATACCTCTTGACGGTATTGTTACAAAGGGTTCCGGTACTGTAAATCAATCTACTATAACAGGCGAATCGGTACCTGTAAAAAAGGAATTCGGTATGGAGGTTTTTGCAGGTACTATAAATGAAGAAGGCTCGTTTGAATTTAAAGTGACAAAAACATCCGGTGATACAACACTCGCCCGGATTACCCGTATGGTTGAAGAGGCCAGGGGAAAACGTGCTTTTTCAGAACAGTGGGTAGAAAAATTTGCCCGTTACTACACACCTTCTATGATTGTTTTATCTGTTCTTATAGCTTTGATCCCTGCTCTTTGGTTCAGACTGCCATGGGCTGACAGTCTTTACAGGGCTCTGGTAATACTTGTAATCTCATGCCCCTGTGCTCTGGTAATATCCACACCTGTAAGCATTGTTGCAGGTCTTACATCAGGAGCAAGGAATGGTGTTCTTATCAAAGGCGGTGTTTATCTTGAAGCTCCTGCGTCTATTTTTGCTATCGCCCTGGATAAAACCGGTACCATAACCTGCGGTAAGCCGGAAGTAGTTAATGTTATTCCTTTTAAAGACTATACGGAAGAATTTATCCTCTCTAAAGCATCTTCTCTTGAAATTCATTGCAAACATCCTCTGGCAAAGGCTATTCTCGAAAAAACCCTTGATGGTGCAATAAGATTTAATCCATGCGAGAAATTTAATTTGATTAAAGGAAGAGGCATAGAAGGATATATAGAAGGAAATTTTTACTGGATTGGAAATCAGAGTCTTATGGAGAAATTTTTAGACGATTCTTCTGTAAATAAGAAAATAGAAGAAATGGAAAAAGACAGCCATTCTGTAGTGGTAATAGGTAATGAAAAAGATGTATGCGGTCTTATTTCTATATCAGACAGGATAAAATCCGATACTGTATCTGTTATAAAATCTCTTAAAGACGTGGGAGTAAAAAAAATAGTAATGTTAACCGGTGATAATGAAGGAACAGCCCGCCATGTTGCCGCTGCTGTCGGTCTTGATGATTTTAAAGCTTCCCTCCTTCCTGAAGATAAAGTCAGGAATGTAGAAGAAATGGTCAGGGATTTTAAATATGTGGCTATGGTTGGAGACGGTGTTAATGATGCCCCTTCTATGGCAGTTGCCACTCTGGGTATTGCTATGGGCGATATAGGAAGTGATGTAGCTATTGAAGCAGCCGATATAGTCCTTATGTCAGACGATCTCGGAAGACTGCCATGGCTTATAAAACATTCCAGAAATACTCTGGCCATAATAAAAACAAATCTGTATTTTGCCATAGCCGTGAAAGCTCTTTTTATGGCTCTTGCTCTTGCAGGAATTGCTACTCTGTGGATGGCAATACTTGCAGATACAGGCGCTTCTCTTCTTGTTATTTTTAATTCGCTGAGACTGTTAAGTAAAA
>CAYSLJ010000117.1:20611-22445 GCA_964431735.1 uncultured Synergistia bacterium
TAAAATTTTTCACTAAAACTTAATAAAAAGGTAAGCAAATTACTTTTATTATTACTGTAATTTTGTTATAATTTTATTGTAGAAACCTGTTTTTTGAGGAGAATTAAAATAATATCATGAGTGATAGTAAAGAACATGTAAATTCAGAAGATATGAAAAAATCGGAAGAAAGTTCTGATAGAGATGAAGATACTATTTCTGAAGAGATTATTGAACATACAGAAGAAGATAAAAGGAGAATTGTAAGAAAAAAACGTCCTCTGATTAAAGAGGCAGGAACAAAACGTGTTAAATACAGTACAAAAAGATTATCGAAAGATAAACTTGAAGAATATCTGGAATCCCGGGCAGACGGAAAGAAAAGAAAAATTATAATCAAAAAAGTTCAGAAAAAAGAAATTTCCCCGGAACCGGCAGAAGTGATTGAAAATGAAGTAGAGATAGTGGAAACACTTGAAGAAGTAAAGGAAGAAGTAAATGGAGAAGTAATGGAAGGAGGATATATAGATCTTGCCTCCGATTACGCACTTCCCAGTTCTGAAGGGGGAAGTGTTAAAACAGATGAAACTCTTCCTTCCGACTGGAAAGAGAAGAAAATTTCTTCTTATAAAAAGAAACCGGAAGGTCCCCCTGTATTAAAACCTTTCGAAGAAGGACATGTTTTATCTGAAAGGTATGAAATAATAGATAAAATCTATGAAGATATAAACGGAGTACTTTATAAAGTAAAAGACCTCGGAGAAGAAGATGACAGGAAAAAGATAAAATCTATAAAAGAAATACAGTATATTCCCGGAGAAGGTATTTCAGAAGAAATTACCATTGATGCCCTGAAAAGACTTGAGAGAATGACGTCTTTCCTGAAAGATGTAGACCATGCTAATCTTTCCAGAATATATGATTATTTCTCTGTTGTTGAAGGGAAAGAGGTAAGATTTTTTACTGTAATGGAGTATATTGATGGAAATACCCTCGAAGAAATGCTCAAAGTCTATGTAAAAGAAGGAACTCCTATACCGGTAAAAACAATTTTCGGAATAATGGAAAAGATCTGTGAAGCTCTTGATTATCTTCACAATAAAAAACCTTTCCCTGTAGGTTTCGGAGATTTGAAACCCTCAAATGTGATGATGGCTCTTGACGGAAGTATAAAGTTCATAAATTACGGAATAGGCAGTTTCTTCGATACAGATAAAGACGGAACCATTCAGAGCCGCGGTACTTTAGGTTATGCTGCTCCTGAACAGAGGGGAGTGGACTTTACCAATACAAAAGCAGATATTTTTGCCCTGGGCGTAACAGTTTATTATATGCTTACAGGTGTTGACCCGGAAGAACATCCCTATGAGTTTAAACCTTTAAGAAAACATAAGAGGTTTGTCTCAGAAAAGGTTCAGCGTTTCGTAGACAGATGCCTTGCCATTAACCCTGATGACAGACCTGATATAGAGGCAGTAAAGAAACTCATTAAAAAAATGGATCTCCATGAACTGGATCTTTCTTCGGTACTGAAAAAGAAGGAAGAAGAAATAAAGAAACAGGAAGAAGAAACAAAGGAACCGCCCCCTCCACCTGCTCCTGCCATATCTCAGGAAAAGGTTGAAGAAATCATAACTGATTTCAAAGTGAAAAATCCGTTTATAACTTCCGGTTACGGGATAGTATCTATTATAGTTCTTATTTTAATACTTTCTTACTGTATCAGTGTCGGCTCCAGTTATATCTCTAATTTACCCAGGACAGGTACCTTTCTTTATCTCACATCAGGTTCCAGCAAGGTTATTTCAGAGCTAAATCTTCATGATAATAAATTCAGAGATTTTATAACATTACC
>CAYSLJ010000118.1:0-22069 GCA_964431735.1 uncultured Synergistia bacterium
TGACTTTTAGAAAGGGGGCGTGTACATAATCAAAGTAATAGCGGAAGAGCATCGAAAAATTTATTAGATGTCTTATTTGTTAAGAGTAATCTTCCTGATATTGATCTGGTAAATCTCAGAAAATATTATGTCTTCCCTGGAATAATTTATAAGAAAAATCAAAATGACTCACGTTTCGAAGCTACCAAGAAAGTAGAAGTCCATCTGGCAAGAATCCTCTCCCGCATAAAAGTAATAGAAACCTTCTACGAAGAACTTCCATCAGCCCTTTTCTCCGCCGGTATCCGCTGTCTCCCCATTGAAACCCGTTATCCTTCAGCCTATTATGCAGTCCCTGCAGAAGAACTGCCCAAAGCCCTTAAAGTTCTGACTGATACTGCATCTACAAAGTTATTCTCCTTTACATATCCAGAAAAATTAAGGCAAAATAAACTGGGAGCAGAACCCAAATATAAAATTTATCCGAATGAAAGAGAACAGTATTTAGACCTCATTGAAAAACATCTTCCCATGGTCTTACATGCTTCAGTAGTAACCTTTAAGAACAAACAGCCCCTTTACAATGTAATGGCATCTGCAAGGAACCTTGTAGAACATGTACAAAAAGAAGAAATTCCACAGAACAATGGAGGAATTCTATTTTCCTTCAGTGACGTAAGAGGTTCAATAACAGATAGAGCGATTTTGAAAGTGCCAGCTACTCTCAGAACCCTTATAGAAGCTCTCGAATTAACAGATAAAGAGGGAATAAACAGAAGAGAACTTGGAAATATTCTCAGGAAAAAAGATGAAGAGTTAAAGAAAGCCATGCTGGCAAAAGTTGCTAAAAAATATAACTGGTCCAGAAAATTTTATAATGACTTATGCAATAAAGACGATAATGAACACTTATTCTTAAAACTTCTCTATTACCTGAAGTCTCAGGAGAGAGAATAGAGTAAAGTAGGAAAGGGAATAATTATGTCTGATAAAATTAAAGAATATTTACGAAAAGATAAAATTAAAAATGTTAAAATTCATTCTCAGATAGAATTTACTGATGAAGAACGACAAATTCTATTAAAAAAATTGAAAGAGATAAGCAGTAAATTAAAAGAAAGTAATTTTGAAGAGGTTTATAGCAGTCTTGGTACAACCGGTTATTATAAAAATCAACCTCAGAGAATAGTTACCCTTACAGAGATTTCTCTGTCATTAAAAATATCTAAAGACAGGTATGATCCTAAAAAAATTTTTGTCTATATAGAAAAAATAAAAAGTAAAGAGAGAAAAAAAGAGTCGGGATTTTCAGACAATAAGGAAAACAGAAAAGATTCTTCAAAGAGTTCAGATGAGAAAAAGGCTATAAAATCAATGGAAACAATGCCTATTAAACAAAAAGAAGAGCCTTCAGGAGATTCAAAGACAAAAAAATCACAGACAGTACCATCTGCACTGCCGGAAGAAAAAGATGAAGAGAAAAATCCCGGAAAAGAAGCTTTAAATTTCGCTCTTTCTCTTAAGAATACAGGGGATAAAAAAACATTGGAAACCTCTTTAAAAGAACTTGCAAGGTTGATTGTAAATTATAATATGAAGAAAAACACTTCTCTTGCTCCACTGAAAACTATAGCAAAAGGTAGTAAATATGATTTTAATAGATTAAACAGTTATTCAGACAGGGACGTCGGGCATATAATTGCCGGAGCAAGACATTTTATCAAGGCAAATATGAAAGGAATGAAGATTGAAGATAGCCTTTTAGTAGAAAAAGATTCTTTAATTGGCACAAAGAAATTTTACGAAGCTTCTTTATGTTTTGCAAACTTTCTTATGAAAGATAAGAAAAAAGAAGAACAGAAAAAAATACTGGCAAAATTTAAATCCCTGCGAAGTTCCATTTCACATATACAGGATAGATATATAATACTTGATAATATAGCCCTGTTCTATCCTAAAATAAGTGATTCCACATCTATAAAGAAATTCATAGATAAAATTGTGGAAATGTTCAGTAACTATAAAACAGAAGAAATTCAAAAGTTCATAAGGGCTGTTACCCTTCATATGGATGCCATAGTTAAAGGGATTAAAGATGTATCTGTTTCAGATAATATAGAAAAAATAATAGATAATTTTTCGGATTCTAATTTGAATAAATTAAAGAAACTCAGAACCATTATCGTAAGAGCAGGAGATAAATATGAACTGATAAGAAGACTATCCCTGTTTACAAAAACCAGTTCAGAAGAAATCAGTAAACTTGTTAAACTATCCGACACATTGGATTTAAACAAATTTAAAGAAGATTTTTTACGGGCCTTACTTATTAAAGAAGGTAATATAGCAGAAAAGAGTTTAAGAGAGGAGGCAATAACCAGATAATAATCTGGGAAAGATTATGGAAAAATTTGCAAGATGTGAACTGAGACTTTACAGAATGGAAATACTTTCTGATTTAAGGGTCGGAGCAGGAGAGGGCAGTGAGGAACTTCCTGCTACGGACCTGCTACAGAAAAAACAGCACAGATTTATAAGAAATGCAGAAGGGAAACTGGAAGAATTACCTGAACCGGTGCCTTATATACCCGGTGAAAGTCTTTACGGAGCAATCAGAGCCTGTATAGAGTCTTTTCACAGGAATACAAATCTTAATGACTGTTATAACAATGCCAGTGATACAAAGAAAGAAGAAATAAAAGCTAAATTTGAGGCACTTTATTCTAATGAAAAATTTGATCCGGCTAAGACATACAAAATCTATAAAGAAGTCTGTAATCCCCTTGATGAAAAAGATAAATGCGAATCTCTTGATGAAAAAGATGGAAAGAAAAGCACAAAGAAGGATTTTCTAAAAAGTATAGATAGAGAAATTCCATGTCCGGTCTGCAAAGTCTACGGCTATGGAGGCGCAGGAGGACATATAGGAAGGCTCTCTATAACACCTGCTTACCCTGCGAAATCCATACTTGAGAAAAACATACTCCAGGATCACACGAATATATCCATAGACAGAATAACCGGCACTGCGGCAGAAGGTAATCTGAGAGATTCGGAAACTATAATACCAGGGTCCTATTTATATTTCTTTGTCAAATTCAACAATGTAGAAGCAGACGTTATAAAGAATATGTTCGAGCCGGCAATAGAATATCTTTCTTCAGTAGGCTCTATAGGTTCCGGGAAGACAAAAGGAAGAGGAATGATTAACATTGAACAGGTTTTTGTACTGGAATTAAACCAGAAACTGTTTAAAGAGAACGATGAATTCCAGAAAATAAAAGACTATAAAAATGTAGAAGCTTTTAAAGAGAGTGACAAACTTCCTTATTATAAACTGGCAACAGATCTTCCCTATTATCAAAGAGGAGAAATTTATACCTGTCTTTTCCCGCCGAAGTATATGTATTTATCCCTTGATAAAGAGATAACAGGTGTAACTGTTCTTTACCCGGCAGATGCAAAAGGACATAAAAAAGGAAGTGGTACATAATGTCTGCAGGCGATGTAAAAATATTTCCTGTTAAACTCACTTCCTACGGTGAACTCCATCCAGGCAGGGAAAGGAGTGAACAGTTAGATAAAAGGTGCTGGAACCTTATACAGGGTTCTACCCTTTATGGAGCTATTTCTAAATTTTTTATAGATTTCTGTCCTGTTGAGGGTTCAACATTTTCTTATTGTAATCCTGATAAGGCTGAACAGCCTGGATGTAAAAATTGTCCTTACAGACAGATGCTTACTTATATAAAAGACAGTAAATTCAAAATAAGTCCGTTAATTCCTGTAATGAAACAGGTCAATGAAATAAACGCAGAGGTTTACTGTTCTGCATGGCATGAATGGAAAAAAGAAATGTCCTTCTATAAAACAACTCACTCTCCTATTAACAGGGAAAGTTCTACTGCTCATGAAGGGAGAATATATAATATAGAAAGACATCCTTCGGTACTTGAATATATCGGTTTTATTCTGGTGCCCTCAGATGACAGTAACCTGACAGAAGAACTCAAAAAAGCTATTTCCTCACTATCATTTAATCCTTTTGGCGGAAAGGGAAAATTTGCTTTTGTAGATGGTATGACATTTGATCCTGTAGAGACCAGTGAATTTTTAAAAGGGCTTACACCTTTAAAACCTATGGAAATTATCACACCGGTAGTTCATGGAGGAACCGATAATTGTTCTTACAACGAAGTTTCTAACAATATAGATAAATATACACTTGGCAGCAGTTATGGAACAGATCTCACTTTAATGAGAATATGGAGAAAGGGTTTATATCCAGAAGAAAAAGACGGAGAAATTAAATTTGATGAGCCGGAGGAAGTTGGTTCAGAATCACGGCCTCTTTCCTGTATACCTGAAGGAGGAATTTTTGAATTTAATACAGATAAAATTAATAAAGACAAGATTGATGAATATTTTCTGAGAGGTATTGGAAATAGTTGTTATACATATCTTGGATACGGGCAGGTGGTATATATATGAAAAACATAGATGTTATTCCAAATAAAACTGCAATAGGTTATACCGGGCCTCCAAATGAATTTGCCCGGATTGGCGGGCAAATAGGTATAAAAAAAAGACTTGATTCTCAGTGGGATTGCACTGACATGATATTTTCCAAAGAGAGATTTAAAAGTTATTGCTATTTATGCAAACTGACTGCAAAACCTGCAGATATAGAGAGTTATGAATTTATGTTGAAAGGTATAATAAGATGTGAACTCTCAAAAGATATGAGACCAAATACGCTTGATATTATAAAACAGCAACATCTCAGGAGGCTCTTTGGAGTGGTGAAAAAACCTCCTACAATAAGAAGCCATGAGAGAGACTACGAAGAAAACCTGAATGAGAGAAGGGAAAATCTTAATAATAAATTTAAATTAGCTATATCTGAAGACAGTGAACCAATTAATTCATGGCATGGAGTTATTAATCTTAAAATAATTTCGCCGGAAGTTATAAAAAGATGCCCTGTTGCTTCATGGGAGCAAGATTGTCCTCATGAAGGTAAACTCAATAATAATGATACTTTTGTTTTATTACAATTTCAGGATTGTCATTTACGATTAACAGTGAAACATATAAAGAATTATTACCATCTTAATCCTGATATAAAATTAAAAGACATTATAGACAAGTATTGCCTGCCTGGTAATGGAATAAGTACCGTGGATTTAAACAGCTGTATTTCTTCTATAAACAGCACCTCTTTATTAAATAAAGTTATAACTGATTATAAGTTATCTGAGGTGTTGAATAATTTCTTAAATGATAAGAATAGATCTAAAAGTCTTCGATTGATAAGTAACAAGCAATGTCCTTTATGATTCTACAAAAATAAAATTAAGCAGTTAATGGAGGCAACTTAATGAGAAAAGAGATATTATTGACTTGTGATATAAAATTCCAGTCTCCTATCCTTGTAGGTTATTCTCAGGAGAGAGGAGAATTTTTAGGTGAAACAGAAGAGTTAATAAAAGAACAGCAGGGGAAAATTAAATTTACTGAGGAGCAAATAAAATATGAAGTCAATAAAGCTGTTGAATATCAAATAAATAATAGATTCATCTTGAGTAATGACGATAAAATAAATATTTGTAAGATCAGTTTAGAATATATAAGCAAAATTAATCCTAATAGTATTAATGAAAAATTAAAGAGTGAGTTAAAAAATAAGTTTTCTTTTTTAGATGGAAGAGAACATAAACAAGATAGAAGAAAATTAGTATATGTAGCAAAAGATATAGCAGATAGACTTTATGATATATTCTCTGTGAATAAAGGAAATATAAATTTAAAAGGTAAAACTAATCCTGAAAACTTTAAAGAATATTTTGATATTAACTCTCTTCTTGGAGTGACCAGGACTGCTGCCGGATGGTTGATTGAACATTTTAATTATTCAAATGACCGATTAACCTGTGATTACACTTATGGTTCTTCACTACCTACCAGGTGTCCTCTATGTAGTATTTTCGGTACATGTAACTCAAAAGCCCGGAAAGGGGAAGCAAATCCATCAGACATGGAATTCTGGTTTATTGATAAAACTAGCGTGAGTTTACTGAAAATTCATTCTTGACATTAATCTTTTCGTTTATTCATAAGGAAAAGCGAAGAAAAAAATGTATAGTATAACCGTGATCTTTTCATTATAGGATATGAGTTAGAAAGAGTTTTTTTTATGACAGAAATATTGGTTGTTTCAATTAAGTTGATTTTGGTTTTACACATAGTTATACTATACAGCATTTGCAATTACCTTGTAAATACTGACTTTCATAATGTATATGGTTATACTATACAAAAATTGGCTTCTGAAAAATTAGCTTTTCCTTATTATATCACAGTTTTTCAAGAGATCAATATCAAAAAAAACGCAAAATTCGGTAAACTCACGCTAGCGTGAGTTTACTGAAAATTCATTCTTGACATTAATCTTTTCGTTTATTCATAAGGAAAAGCGAAGAAAAAAATGTATAGTATAACCGTGATCTTTTCATTATAGGATATGAGTTAGAAAGAGTTTTTTTTATGACAGAAATATTGGTTGTTTCAATTAAGTTGATTTTGGTTTTACACATAGTTATACTATACAGCATTTGCAATTACCTTGTAAATACTGACTTTCATAATGTATATGGTTATACTATACAAAAATTGGCTTCTGAAAAATTAGCTTTTCCTTATTATATCACAGTTTTTCAAGAGATCAATATCAAAAAAAACGCAAAATTCGGTAAACTCACGCTAGAGGAAATAATAGAAATAACAGAAGTAACAGAATATATGGAGAAGTAAAGGATTTTTTATACCATTTTGCCTGGAGCGAACTTAAGGGTGGAACAAGAGATCATCTTGCAGTAAGAGCCCTTGATTTAAGAGGTAACAATAATTACTCTCTTCAGGTTAAACTGAAAGAAAACGACCTGGCTCATCTATCTCTTTTATGCCTCACTCTGGACATCATCGGCGCCGGCTATTTCCGTATTGGCAGATATGGAAGCAGAGGATATGGTTTTTTGAGATTTGAAAATTATGAATATAAAGAGATTGAATATAAAATTGAAAATGGTAAATATATACCACCTGAACCTGAGATAATTAAAGGTAATACAGGCTATCAACTGGCAAAAACAGTATTGGAAGAAAAGAAAACTCTGATACAAGAACCAAAAGAATTTATAAAAGATTTTCTATCGAGCTATACTTCAACAGAAAGTGCAGCAGCCAGATAAAAGTCAATGTTAAATACAATAAACTCAAATTCTTCAGACATAAAAGAAAAGTTCAAACACATAACCCTTGCCCATCTGAAGGCTGAATATACGGTTCTGGAAGATAACTATACCTTTTCCAACTTTACCGGCCCGACCATAAGAGGCGCCATAGGAATAAAACTTAAAAACAGATCGTGCTACTACAGAGATAAAAGAGAATATTTCTGTAACAAATGCGATCTTATTACCCACTGCCAGTATTACAATATGTATGAAGCAAAAGAACGTATAAGCCCTTATATTATATCTCCGCCAAATAACGGAGCAAATTATCAGAAAAATGAAAACTTTACATTTAATTTAACTCTTCTGGGTAAAGAAAGGACAGGTTTTGATTTTTACTCCAATTTCCTTCCTTCTTTAATTCAGATAAGGAAGCTTGCCAGATGCAGAGTAAAATTTAAATCCCTTTATTTCCGGGACATAAAAGAAGAAAGAGAAAGGATTCTTTCCATCTGTGTGGATAATAAAAAAGTCGATATATATAATAAAAATATAACCTTTTCGCTTCAGGATATGTTTGATATGACAGACTCTTTGCCTGATAGATTATTTATGTCACTTGATTTTGATACAGCCACACATCTCAAATTAAATGATAGAGATCTCATGGCAGAGGATTTTAATTTCTATAAATTCTTCTTCTGTATAAAAAGGAGAATCCAGCAGATAGCAGGCGATTACTGTAATGTAAAAATACCAAACAACTTTTTCACAGATCTTCTGACACTGGCGGAAAACAATGATCTTATAACAGCAGGTAATACGTTACAGGATATAGCTTATAATAAAAGGAAATTCGGTAAACATAGAGAGAGCGAGTTCAACCTTTATGGATTTACAGGAGAGATTTCTTTCATAGGCTCTTTAAAGCCTTTTCTTCCCTATATCTTATTCTGCCAGTATGCCGGTATAGGAAAACAGACCACTTTCGGCCAGGGTAAATACAGGGTTTTTGTTAAAAATTTTGGCTAATTTATAATTTAATCTTATTATGTCTGATGACATTTATATATTAACTCTATTCCGGAAAAAACCAGAATAAGTTTAATTATATCAGTGCCACCAAGTATCTTTTTAAGCCCTTCATCATCGTGATACTTCTTTAATTTTTCCCTTGCACCTTTTAGTTTTTCTTCAAGCTTTGTCTCATTATACTCCGATGGTTTTATATATTTAAGCTCAATTAAATAAGAATATTTTATATCAGGATACTGTTGAAAATTGGGAAGGAGTAAGATATCACAATAGCCTTTGTTCAGTTCAAACTCTGTTCTGGTGATATAATAATTGGATACATTCAGATATACCCTGAAAAAGGTCTGTATAGATCTTTCACCTTCTATATAATCCCTTATTGAAGTCTGTTTATTCATTTCTGTTGTCAGACAGGTAAATAACTCTTCCCATCTGCCATTAAATGCCATTTCATCAAAGAGATTTCCCAGTTTAAATAAATCTATATTAAATATCTGAGTATCTCTGTAACCTTCTCTTATGTATTCGTAATACAACTGCCTTATTACTTCATTGGGAATTGTAAGTACAGGTTTTCCATGATAGGAATCTTTTATTGTTAATAATCCAAAGTAATATAATAAAGAGATAAAATTCTCTGTGTCTGTTACTCTCTGTACAGGAAAACTATTTACTATATTGGCTGTTATCTGGCCTTCTTCCAGTATAATCTTTAATTTTTCAAAGTTTCCATTTACCTGCAGATACCCCTGCCTATCTACTATTAAGAGATACTTCAGTTTCGTATAGTCTATTCTTATATTATAATCCAGCATATCTTCAGGAACTCTATCAGTTTTAAGATACTGCTTAATAAAATATAATGCCATATCCGGGTTATACATTCTATTTTCTTCACACCTTGAAAACAGATAATTATTATACCAGCCTTTCATTAATTTCACAGTTGATTCTTCATTAATCCCGTAATAACCAAGCATTTTCACAAGTTCTGCTTCTGTAAAACCAACTATTTCATTGAATGCCGGGTCTCTTGTGATATTATCTCCAATATTAAATCCACTGGTTACATCATCCATAGTAACAGGAGATACGCCTGCTACAAAAAGCTTTGATATGGGGCCGCCTGTAGTTCCTGCTTTTATTACATTGAAGAAGTGCCTGTATAAACCTTCTCCGTGGGTTATTGCCATATACTGGTTCTGTCCTGTTGAAGAAATAATTGTATTGGTGAAATTATCATATTCATCTATTAAAAGATAAATTTTTTCTTCTTCAACAAAATATATAAGATATTTTAATATTTCCGATGCTTTACCGGTATTTTCTATTTTCTCGTATGTTTTATCATTATCTTTTATATAATTTTTGTATTTTCTTATAAATTTTAAACAGGCTATTTTAATTGTATTATTAAAAGAATTCTCCACTTCATTAATATGAGGGCTTACTTCTGAAAAATTAAATTTTAATATAAAATAAGAGTGTCTTTAATAATCAAAAATAAATGATACATATAAGCCTTAAAGAGTTAGCAGTATACGATGGTTCTTCGGCTTATTAGATATTATTTTACAGGACTACCATTATTTTCACTTCTTTATGAATCTGACACTATAAAATTATCCTTCTGATTATAATTTGTTAAGAGGTGATAATTTATGAAATCATTACTTGCTAAATTTCTTTCAACATCCAATTTCCTTCTTGCCTGGAAGGTAATCAGGAAAAAGAAGGTTCCCGGCATAGACGGTATCACTCCGAAGGATTTTGAAAAAAGACTTTATGAAAATATCGAACTGGTGACAAAAGAAATCCTGAAGGGATACTATGTGCCTGCACCTGCAATTGTATTTAACCATAATGGAAAAAATGGAAAAACAAGAGTTCTTGGTATTCTTACAGTAAAAGAACAGCTTGCCCAGAGGGTAATAGCTGAAAATCTTGCACTTTCTCTTGAGAAAAAATTTCTTCCTACAAGTTTTGCTTTCAGAATAGGAAAATCTCCTGACAGTGCAATAGAATCTCTCAGGAAATCCTTTAACAGTAATATAAAATGGCTTATCAAAGGTGATATAAAATCCTTTTTTGATGAAATCGACAGGGAAATACTTTATAAATTCATTTCAGAAGATTTTAATGATTACCCTCTTTTAATCCTCATAAAAAAATGGCTTGAAGTCGGTGTTATAAAAAATAACAGACTTTACCGATATCCTGTTGGAATAATCCAGGGAAGTCCCCTGTCCCCTGTTCTCTCCAATATCTATCTTCATCGTTTTGACATAGATATTAAAAAGGAAAACTTTACTATGATAAGGTTCGCAGATGATTTTTGTATACTCTGTAAAAACAGAGAAGATACGGAGAAAGCTCTTGATAAAGCTGAAAATATACTAAAAACATTAAAACTTCAAATAAAGCCCGGAAGTGTATCTGTAATTGATGTAAATAAAAAATTTGAATTTCTCGGAAGAGAAGTTCTTCTCAGACCAAAGACTTTAAATAGAAACAATCATGACAAAAAAATTGTCACAAAGGATAATGAAAATTACATTTTCAGAAGAAAGGGGTAAAAAAGATGTCCTGTCTTTATATTACAACCCAGGGCGGCTTCTTACACAAGAAAAGGAACAGACTTATAGTTACAAAGGGTAAAGAAGTAATACTTGATGTACCTGTTTTTAAAGTAGACCAGATAGTACTTTTCGGTAAAATCCAGTTATCTCCTCATGTAAGGGATTTTTTGATTGATCAGGGTATAGACCTGTGCTTTTTGAGTAGATTCGGTTATTTCAGAGCCAGGCTTAACACCGGTTTAAGGGGAACTATACCGCTCAGGCAAAAACAGATTGAACTTCTTAAAGATTCTCATTTCTCCCTTTCTATGGCTAAAGGTTTTGTAAGAGGAAAACTTTTGAACTGTTATACCATTTCTCAGGCATGGAAAAGAAAAGGTTTACTGAGCAGCAGTACAGATAAAATTAGTGCATTAAAAAAGATCATACTGACTGCTGAAAAGACAGATACAGTTGATTCTCTCAGGGGATATGAAGGTTCAGGCGGCAGGATTTACTTTGAGATCCTTTCAGATGTTATAAAGAACTCCTGCACAGGTTTTCAATTTACCGACAGGAATCGTCATCCTCCTAAAGATCCTGTTAATGCAATGCTGAGTCTTGCCTATACTATGCTTTACAAGCATATCTATTCTGTAATTAATATTGTCGGTCTGGACCCTTACTGTGGATTTTTCCATTCCAATCTTTCAGGAGAAACTTCTCTGGCTTTTGACCTTATGGAAGAATTTCGTCCTGTTATAGCAGATATACTGGTTGTAAAAGTAATAAATATGAAAATTATAAAGCCTGATGATTTTACTGTAAATAAAGAACAGGTTCTTCTTTCAGAAGAGGGTTTAAAGAAATTTATAAGAGAGTATGAAAAGAGAATTCAGTCAACAGTAACTCATCCTGTCTATAAAAAACAATTCACTTATTTTAAGTGTTTTGAACTTCAGTCCAGATTACTTGGGAAAGCCATAATGGAAGGGCCGGAAGCATATGTGCCTTTCTTAATAAAATAGAGGAACTGGAAATGTTTCTTATTGTAAGTTATGACATAAGTGATAATAAGGATAGAACTAAACTGGCCGAAGTGCTTAAAGATTATGGTACAAGGGTTCAGTTCAGTGTTTTTGAATGTGTTATCTCTTCTGAACAATTTAGAGAACTGAAGGAGAAAGCAGATTGTTATGTTACAGGTGATGAAGATTCTATAAGATATTATCAGATATTCAACATGAATAAATTTAAACTTAAAATAACAGGCCAGATAAAAAAAGTAGTTCATGATAACACTTATGTTGCCTGAAAAAATATCAGATAAGGAGGTGAAAAAATGGATAATACCGATAAGATTGAAAAATTGTTTCAACTGGCACTGGCGACTCTTTCATTGTTAACTATAGGGTATGAACTGGCAAACTCATCTCCTGTAAAAAAATTCAGTATGAAAGAAGATTTAATTACTGAAGACAGGAAAGAAACCTCTAAGAACTTTAATAAGCATAATTATATAGATGAGATTCTTGATGATTCAGAAAAAGATGATTCCGAGGATTTTTTTGAGGAAGATGATGAAGTTGATGTAAAAACATTTCCAGGTAAGCCTGTTAGTAAAATTAACACTAACCCTTTCAGGGGTAAATTAACTTTTTCATTTGAATTTGAAATCTAAATCAGAAAGGATGAGTTTTATGAATAATTTCTGGAAAAAATTTGAAAAAACTCTCGGCATTGCAGGAAGTATAATAAGTGTGGCAGGTCTCGGGTATAATCTCTGGAAAACCTTTTCAAGGAAAGATTTAATACCAAATCAGATTTATTCTGTGGCTGAAGCGGCAAAGATATTTGGCATAAGCCAGGAAGAAACAATGCAACTCATATATAATGGCAAACTTTCAGCCCAGCAGATAGGAGGGAAATATAAAATTCTTGGAAGTAGTATTGCTTCTTTTCTCGGAGCTTAAACAGTTCTTTGTCTTTGCTCATGAAGCAAAGGCAAAGAACTGCAGATTATTAAAAAGAAACATTCATGACAAATAATTGTCACAAAAAAATAATGAAATTTACATTTTCAGAAGAAAGGAGAATTTTTATGGATAAAAAACTTCCAGAGACGATAAAAAATAATATATTTAATTAAATTTGGAAGGTGAATCAGGAGATAGAATCGAATAAAACATCTAATAATTTCAATGGTAAAATGGTGTTTCCTGAAAAATAGTTGACTATATTGACCAGGAATTGTAAAATGTATTTAATACATTGTGGTTGACGGAAGTCTTATAAGGTAAAGGTTCAGGGGGGTTTTGAAATAAAAAAAACAGAGATTTTCGAAGTGTTTTCGAGCAGAATTTCAGAGGTTGACGGAAAAGGTGTTTCAAAGCCTTACACTACAAGGGCTGTACAAGACGGAGTCAGAAGAACTGTCCGATTTTCAAGGACGTTGTCACCTTTTGGAAAGTGGAGGTGATGAAAACAAAATTTTCGTCAGAAGAACTGTCCGATTTTCAAGGACGTTGTCACCTAAAGATTCCACGAGAAACCCCAACTCCCAGTAAAGTCAGAAGAACTGTCCGATTTTCAAGGACGTTGTCACTTTTGTTTTTTAACTACCTTTACTTAGAAAGACTTGTCAGAAGAACTGTCCGATTTTCAAGGACGTTGTCACGGAAATTTTTACCCTGACCAATTACTCGCAGGTAAAGTCAGAAGAACTGTCCGATTTTCAAGGACGTTGTCACCATATACCGGAAATCAGATAATTCTTCCTGAAACCGGTCAGAAGAACTGTCCGATTTTCAAGGACGTTGTCACGTGATATGCATGGGCATATCAATTTCCGGGTGTGTGTCAGAAGAACTGTCCGATTTTCAAGGACGTTGTCACAAGAGGTCGGGTATTTTAATCTGATCTTTATTGATAAGTCAGAAGAACTGTCCGATTTTCAAGGACGTTGTCACTTTTGGATTGGAGGCGATGATACATTTCGGTGTTGAGTCAGAAGAACTGTCCGATTTTCAAGGACGTTGTCACTCAAAACCACCGGTGTCGGCCGAGGTGGCGGATTTGGTCAGAAGAACTGTCCGATTTTCAAGGACGTTGTCACCAAATTTTTTTTCATAACTTTTGAGGTACATCAATGAGTCAGAAGAACTGTCCGATTTTCAAGGACGTTGTCACATAAACTCAGTAATTCTCCACCAGTACTTGATTCCATGTCAGAAGAACTGTCCGATTTTCAAGGACGTTGTCACATTTGACAACACCTCCTTCCTATTTTTAATTTGTTCAGTCAGAAGAACTGTCCGATTTGAGGGCTCTCAAATAAATAAATTGAGAGGTAGTCAGGGCGTAGGTTTTCAAATAATTTATAAATACTTAACAGGAAAAATATAAAAACAGTGCAAAGATTAAAGTAAAATAAGAAGGAATAAGTAATTAATCAATAAAATGGAAAATAAGTAAGGTAAAAAAAGACAAAACTATCCCTGTTGTAATGTCCCAATCAAATATAAATTATGTAAGATTTAAAGTATTCAGGTCAAATTTAACTTTTCGAGAGCTCTTGCAACGATTTCTTTCCTTTTCATCCCTTTAGTATCTTCCTTGTAAATAGCTCTCCAGTGCTGCACAATAGCAATAAAGTAAAGTCTTGTAAGCCTCTGCTCCCTTAATTTGATTTCCGCTCTATCAAAATGATAAGCTGTTTTTTTATATGAATTCGATCTTTCTGTTCCACTTCTTTTCCTGAGAAGTTCTTTATATCTTTCGGAAGCTCTGGGAATAGAAGGAAAAAGTCTGGGATTGTCTTTTGAAGATATATGAAGAACTGGCCCCAGTTTTGTATCAGGAGAGCAAAGACAGCCCAAGCCAAGAGGATATTCATTTTCGTGAGTAATAAAGAAATATTTGCCATCTCTGTGAGTAGGTCTTTTTACGGGACAATTGTAAATGTGTCTCATTCTCTTTTTATTATAGGACTGATGTCTCATTGCAAGTCCTCCCTTACAGATTGGAGCACCTGATGGAGAGAAATTATAATGTTCTTTGTAAGGGTTTGACGTTCTGGGATTAAGTGGTATAGCCACAGGAACTTCTTTCTTCTGGAAATATTTATAAATTCCCATTGCATCATGTCCGGCATCATAACCTACGGCTTTAATATTTATTTTAACATTATGTTCCCTGAACATTTTCTCCATTCTGTCATAGTCTTTCAAAGAGAGAGTCATGTCATTTTCACTGGCCGGGCCAATGGAAATATGAAGTGGAAGGTTATGATTTCCCGGATATGAATGTTCATAAAACCTGTCGCCGAAGATATATTTTTCTCTGTAACTGTCCCATCCCCAGTTTGCTTTAGCATCAGAGTATAATCTTGGATGAGAACAATGTTTAATTCCTTTTTTGAAGCAATCACAGGTTGGTTTCCCATTACTGTTAGCTCCACTTTCAAGAACAGAGCCATCTCCTGCTATATCAATATTTAGGTCTCCCAGAAGGCCTTTTTCTACAGAAGGTTTTATAGCCAGTTCCATAAATATATCTTCCAGTCTTTTCCGCGTCCCACAGGTTCGGAATGCTTTTGTCAGAAGTGCTGTCCGATTTTCAAGGAGATTTTTATTTAAAATTTGTGCAATTTTTAGAAGGATTTTCCACATCTATATATCAATACATTTTACAGAAATATAAAAAGTAATTTAGAGAAAACATATTGATTTATTTCAATATTATCTTTATAATATCTATCGGAGTGATAAAAAATGGGAAAGACAAAAAATATAAATATCAGGATTGATGAAAATCGATTAGAAGAAGTAAAGAAAAAAGCTAAAGAAGCAGGTCTGAGTTAATCTGATTATATCTTAATGAAAACTTTGGATTTAGTTCCTGTGAAAGTAGATGAAATAAGAGAATACTTTCATACTGTAAAAGGGAAAAAAATATCCATTAAAAGACTTACCACAAAAACCATTTTTAAACCGTCATTTGAGGCCATATCCATAGAATAAAGGAGATTTCCAAAATGGAAGAATCTTTAAAACTTATATTAAATAAACTGGACAAAATTGAAAGCAAAATTACCCATCTGGAAGAAGGCCAGATAAGACTTGAAAAAAAAATTGATGATAATCTGGATTTAGTTTTAGAAGAACAAAGCAGGATATATAATAGCCTGGACGGTAAACTTGATAAAGTTATAGAGAAATTAGATAGTCACGAAATAAGGATTTCTGCCTTAGAAACAAGAGTTTAATAGAGTGGAAAATCCTTCTGAAAATTGCACAAATTTTAAATAGATATCTCCTCGGAAAATGTACAGTAACGATATCCACCGCAAAAATGTACATCTATGTCCACTGGTTCCAGTAGATGAAAATATTGCTATATTTTCTACTTTAATAGTATTAGAAGTATTAATATTCAATTTACTATTACACTGTAGTTTTAAACCTCTAACCATTAACGTTACCTTACTCTGAAGCTAACTTCTGCTGTTGATTGGATTGTTCTAAAACTCTTTCTTTCCCTTTTAGTCTGTAACTTTCTCCCTTGAAGTAATATACATCACCGTGATGCATCAACCTGTCAAAGAGTTATCCTGAATAATTTTACCCCACTCAGTAAGGCTCTTGTTACTGGTAATTATAGTAGCTCTTTTTTTGTCAGAAATGCTGTCCGATTTTCAAGGACGTTGTCACAAACAGCTTAAAGACCAGTAGAAGCAATAGATCCATATCAGAAGAACTGTCCGATTTTCAAGGACGTTGTCACATATTGTTTGATTGACATTTGCTTTGTTTTGAATCTATACTCTGGGCAGAAAAGAAACATTAAAATCAAGGGTGGGGGAATCAGAAATGATTCAGAAATTTTTGAATTGGTACAATAATCGACCGGTCAAAATAATTTTTGAAAATATTGATTTGAACAGGTTCGACAAAATTGAAAGGGATTCTGTTTTAAGAATGATAGCTGAAACCTATAACAGAATCCATTTTTCTGATTATGACTTTGTTGTTGACAAAGATTTTTCGAATCTGGACAATGTATATTTGGTAATTTATTATCAATTACCAAATGTTATGAATGCCAACGATTTGTCCAGATTCAAAGAAAAAATCAGATTAAAAACTCCCTCAGAAGATATGTATTACGAGGGAAAGTGGCTTGAAATATATGAAATTACCAAGAAACCTGCAATGATCGTAGTATTGCTGGAATATGAGATAGAAAAAAAACTAGCCCGCGAAATAGTCATTCCGAAGATATTTAACGCGGGAAAAATTTAATATATACCTTTTTCAGAGGCCTCTCAAATAAATAAATTGAGAGGTAGGCATGGCGTTGATTTTTGAATAATTCATATAGTTTCTTTCTTAATACTATTGGGGGTTTCTGGTTATGAATATATTCCAGAACCTGTAATACTTCTGTAGCCCATTCCAAAACTTTTTTTACAGGTAATTCTGGCTTACCATCTCGTGCCAATATAGTTTCTAAATCTTCACCCTCTACAAATGTCATAACAAGATAATATCTATTACAGTTAACAAAGTAATCAGATACTTCAGGTAGATTTGTATGATGTAAAGTATTAAGAAGGTTTGCTTCTCTTTTAAACCATTCAGCAGCCTGAGCATCCTGTTGAAGTGTAGCACCATAAGGCGGTAGAAGTTCTTTTATTGCAGAAATATTATCAAATTTTGTATCTACTGCTTTATATACAGCTCCCATACCGCCTGCTTTTATTAGATTAATAATTTTATAACGGTTTTTCAGTATAGTTCCTGATTGAAGGATCCCATTGGGAGTAGAAATTTGCAATGAATTGGCACAATTATTACAGAATTTAGATTTAGCTCTGTTTTTTTGTCCGCATTTACTACAAAATATTGGCATAAATCTCTCTCTTTTTTTAGTTTATTTTATTTCTTATTTTATTATACCCTTTTATAAGAATTATTTTATGCACTGTACATCAATGTGTCTTACTTTGATATGCATACCACATCTTTCCTGTTGATTGGATGGTATTTTAAAAACTATGAAATAGATTCTTTCGTTACAACACATTAGTTTTAAATGTTCTAATTTTGGGTACATGTTTTTCCATAAAAGCCATGAAAAAAGATCATTTAATTTTTTTTCAGAAATACTCTCACTATCATATTCCAAAATATTCATCAGAAAGAATATTTCCTTCAGCTTCCTTTTACTCCGCTTGATAATATTTTTCCAGTTCAATATCGCTTCTGAAAATTTTTGTATAAACAAATCAGTATCCATGCTTACCATATTTTCCGGAACCAGCTGTATGTAAATATTGCCATCTTTTTTCTGGCAGTTCAAAGTAGAAATGTTTTCTTTTTTTATTATCTCTTTATTAACTTTCATCGCTTCTTCTGTCAAACGTTTAAATTCATATTCTCTGATTTTAACCGGGCAGGCTTGATTAAACACAAGATACACGTTCGATAATTTCTGTTTATTCTTTGATGTTGCTTCATTCACATCTTTCCCCTCCTATCTATATGTTTTGTATTCACTCACAACACCTTTTTAACCAGGCCAGTATTTCATAATGATTGTATTCCTCTTATTATTATATGTTTAATGGCTCATTATTAAGCTTCATTATTTCCTTTTTGTTCGAATACATTTATTACTTCCCAAAACACTCCCGGAGATATAATTGGAATTCTTTTAAAAGATCTTAATAATAGTAAATGTTTATCCATACTAATAATATAATCTGCCTCTGCATCAACGGCACAGGATAAAAACATATTATCAGCCGGATCATCTTTTATAACACTAACTATGGTAGCAGGTGTGATAAATACTGCAAAATTCTTTATATACTTTATATATCTACAAATTTTTTTCTCCTTTAATCTATGTTCCTTTACAATTTTTGGACGTCTGATTACTTTATCAATTTCTTCCAGCATTACTCTATACATATATAAAGTAAAGTCAGTATTTTTCCATTTTTTTATTATTCGAGAACAACAGCCAGATGGCATAATAAGTGAATTTACAAAGATATTTGTATCCAGAACTATTTTAACCCTTTCAAATTTTGTCTTTCCTGTTATATTTCTCAAAGCCTCTTTTGCATAACCTCTTTTTAAAACATTATTATTATCAAGCTCCTTAATTAAAGTACCAACAGCTTTTTTCCCAATTTCTTCAATTCCTTTCATTGCAGACATACTTACACATTTATTTTTATCACTGCAAAAATCTATTAAACTTTTAATAGATTTGTCACTCTTTATATTCACCAGAATCTTGATAATTTCCATTTTATCTTCCTCTGAATTATACTTGAGACAATTAGTAAGCATATCTAGTGCCTCATCCTCAAATTCTTGAAGAAGTTCGATAAAACAAATCTTTTTTCTCATAATTTTAATTACCTTTATGAAATTCAATTAATTTCATATTCATCATAAAAAAATTATCTTCTCTCAGTTGTTTTACCTTTTATTATAACCCTGAATAAAGATTATCGTTACAAAAATTCTCAACTTAAGAGATCAAAAAAGTCTCCCTGTGTAAATTTCTCATATTCTCCCAGTAGATATTTACACCGTCTTATAATATCAAATTTTTTCTTTCTTGCCGTATTTTCATTTACCTCCAATATCTCACCTATTTTCTTATAAGAGTAACCTTCAAAAAATTTCAATTCCAGCAATTCAAAATCTTTATCTCTTATGAGTTTTTTTAGTGCCATTATAAGTTCTTTCATTATTTCGCAGGTAATCTTCTTCATAAAAGATTTTTCATTATGTAATTTATAATTTTCATCTTCCAATGTACTTTTAGAGGCAACCTTTTTCATTCTTTTTCCTGTTAATTCAAGCTTTCTTCTCCTGTTATGGGCAGACTTAAATAGGTAATTAATAAGCTCGCTATCTGTTATAGTAAAAGAAGGTATATCTGACAATTTTTTCACCAGTCTTTCCCGGCATTTAATACATAATATTATCAATTCAAATTCAGGGTTAATATCATTAGAGATACGGTTTTTAGTGGTGTTGAGTATATTCAGAATACTCTCTCTGATTTCCCCGAATATCTCTTTATCTGTATAAACAAAGTTTATAAAATCTTTCTCTTCTCTGTCTAAATCCTGATAATTTTTAATCGGAAGGAAAAACTTTCTTGCAAGCAGACCTTTTATTTTATATTCTATTTCCGTTTTTCTATCTGTATGATTTGTGTTCATTAAAGTTTCCTCCTTATAAAAAGACAGGATAATGAATTTTTTCAGTAATAAGCTAATAATCGCTATTCTGTTAATAATTATAATTACCTGAATGAATTTACAGTGTCACATTTATAAGGAGTAAATCCAGTAAACATTTGAAAAAGTTTTTTATCCACATTTCATCAAAGAATCTGACACTTAAAAATGAACCATAAATCTTATAATAAGAATAAGAACAATTTTTTTATAACCAGATATGTTAAGAACGGGTTTGAAAGATGATAGTGAACAAGGGACTCACCTTTTAGTTTTTATAAATTATAGCCAATTTCATTAAAATTTGGAAAAGAGGTTGATTTTATGAAAGAAATTGATCTTCTAAAAGAGGCAAGAAATATAATCCTCATGAAGTTATCATCGAGGAAAGAGGAACTTACTGGAATGATTAAGGATCCTGCTTTCCGTAACAGTCTTTCTGTAGATGAATTGTACTTTCTTTATGATAGTTTCTACAAATTACCTGTAGATATTTTAGAGCTTCCAGTAAGAGAGTACAATGGCTTACAAAAAATGAAAATTTTAACAATAGGGGATCTACTTGAAAAAACCCCACAGGATATACAGAATATAAGAAATTTTGGGAAAAAGTCAGTCAGTAATATAAGAAATATATTAAGGCAGTTCGGGATTTTTCTCAGAGGTGATAGTGATATTTATGAAGAACCTGAGGAACCGGCAAAAGAATTAACATCTGAAGAATTAATGCAGTATGGAATTTATTCCGAAGATGATGATAGTGATATTTATAAAGAACTTGAAGAACCGGAAGAGGAAACAGATAATATATCATCTCCTGACATACAGGACAATTATCAGGATGGTATGAATGGTTTTGAAATTACAGAAGAAGAAACAAACAGTTTACCAATAATGTGCAGAGCATATCGGGAAAATAAAAATGTAAGTAAAACTGTAGACCTCGTAATATCTGTTCTCCGTAAACTTAGAGATTCCAGTGATGAACTTCTCTGGAATTACTATAACGAAGATAACTTTATCACTGCAGGTTTTTTCATTCCTTTCCTGAAGAAATTAATAAAATTCATAGAGAAAATTTTGGACTCTTTATATACAATTAGATGTGGGCCAGAATACATAGAAATATTTGGATGGCCTGATTGACGAATAAATTCAGGCTTTGAACTGAAGTCAGTAAAGATTTTAAAGGTTTTCTGGAAAAAGCTTCTGACGGGAAGGGAGAGAAAATGTAAAATCAATGATGTCTGCCCAATCAGGCGAAACCTTAATATCCATTGTTGTAAAAAATTTCGACCTGTGCAGTTAGAAATAAAAATTTAAAGAATTCAGAAAAATGTTCCTGTAGGGGCTTGATTTATCAAGCCCTCTTAGACGATATTGATAGACATGGGTTTAAATCAAACCCCTACTTTATATATAATTAAATTATGTTATTATAAAAGAATCTTTCTATGTAAATATCTGCTGGAAGAATATGAGAAATTTACACAGGGAGATTTTTTTGATCTCTTAAGTTAAAAATTGTCGTAACGAAAATCTTTGTTCAGGATTAAATTAAGTAGATTATAGAAATTTCAAGAGGCCGGTATGATGAAAAACAAAATAGATGACAGAAAAAATAATGACCATGTCTCCTTAATTCATATATTTTATTATTATTTAAATAAAATGTCATACTGTGACAGAGATAAATTTCAAAATCATATAAAAAATTGCTATAAATGCGGAAAATTTTTTGTAGATTTCGATGAAATTTTCGATCAGATATTTGTATCTTTTCTTAACGAAATAAAGGATGAAAGTAAAGATAAGATATTAGAGACTATTTTTGATTGCTGTATAAAGGAAATTAAAGAAACTTCTGAATTTTAAATTTAATGGAGAGAAGGTAGAAGATGGATAGAGAGTATCTGACTTACTCCCACGACTGAAGATCGTGGGGTTCTGGGGTCAAACAACGAATGCTTGATTAACTCAAGTCTTACTTCGTC
>CAYSLJ010000119.1:0-9081 GCA_964431735.1 uncultured Synergistia bacterium
ATAAATTATATAGATGCAAAATATTAAACGTCTAAAAAACCAGTTTGTCACACAATAGGATCATATATTTTCCGGAAGAGTCCGGCCAGGGACAGGTTTTAATATGGGTAATAACTTATTTGGAGCGGTACTAAGTGAATAGAATCCTGTTAATCCTACAAATCCTGCGAATCCTGCTCCTGTTTTTTCAGGCGCCTCACAGGCATTCTACTGCCATAAGGTTTCTCTGACTGATTTTTTTTCAGGGTAAACTGTTTGTTGTCCGGTTTTCCCTCTAATTCATCCAGTTTCTTTGTTTCTGATTTTGAAGGGTAATGGGAAGGGGTAAATCTGGAAGGAGTTATTTTTTCTTCTCTTTTTTTCGGTTTTTTTTCTTTTGTAATAGTTTCTTCTTCCTCTATTTCAACTATTTCCTCGTAATATCCGTTTATCTCTTCTCCGCTCTCGTCAAAATAGATTATTTCTTCGATTATTTCTTCCTCTTCTTCATTGTTTTCTCTATATTCACCATACAGACCATCTTCTGTTCTATCTTCTGATATGTGGAAGATTTTTTTCCCGCATTCATTACAGTATTTAGCCTGTGTAGTATTCAGCCTGTTACAGTAAAGACATTTTTTTGTTTCTTCAGTATTCTTTTGATTTGTCAGTTTTTCTACTATCATAAGGCTTGCCTGTGATGAAATGGATAGACCGCCATGAAAAGCATTTCTGATAGCTTTCTCAAGATCTTCCGACAATGCGTCACTTTTTGTCAGATAACTTGAAGCTCCCCTGCTGAAACATTCCAGTACCTGGCTTTCAATTACAGTGTCACTTAAGATTATGATTTTACTCGAAGGGGATATTTCTTTGAGTATATTTGTCGCTCCAATATCATCATCTGCTGCAGGGATATTTATATCTATCAATATTACATCAGGTTTCTCTTTTGTTCTGAATATTTCATAAACTGCCTGCTCTACATTGGAAATTGTATTTATAAGGTTAATATCTTTACAGTATGAGAGTTTTTCTCTATATTTCTCACACATCCCGGTGTTCCCGTCTATAATAAAGACTTTTATAGGTAATTCTGTCTTTTCTTCAGTGGGGGGCTTTGCAGTTTCCTCTTTCTTTTCTTCAAGAGGGACAGCTTTGCTTTTTTTGCCGAAGTTTCTGCTGTATGAAGTCAGTAGATTCTCTTTTAGTTCTTTTGCGCTGGTAAATCTGTTATTTATATTAAATTCCAGGCATTTCATTATAATAGTTTCCAGATCCGGAGATAGTTCGGGAATTATCTTTCCGGGAGGGGTAAATATGAAATTTTCCTCACCAAGGGCTCCTGTGAGCAGTTCGTACATGGTGCAACCGAGAGAATAAATATCGCTTCTTACTTCCTGAACACCTAAATATTGTTCCGGTGCGGCATAGCCATCTGTACCGTAAACCTCTTTTTTATCAGGTTTAAGAGTGGAAAAAGATGCACTGCCAAAATCTACAAGTACAAGCCATCCGTCAGATTCTCTTATTATAATATTGGCAGGCTTAATATCACCATGGATAAGAGGAGGTTTCTGGCCATGTAAATATTCCAGTATTCTGCAGATCTGTACTGCCCATTCTATAACCTGTTTTTCAGGTAAACCTTTTTCCTCACTCTCTGAAAGTATTACTTCCAGATCATTACCTTCTATATAGTCCATTATTATATAACAGGTATCTTTTTCTATAAAATAATCCGTTACACAGGGAAGACTGCTATGCCGGAGATTTGCAAGCATTTCAGCTTCTTTTTCAAATGGCTTTACAATCTGTTCTCTTATATTATGAGGTAATTTTTCAAGACCTTTTTTGTAATGTCCCTTGACGACACAGGGCCTTTTTAACCGTAAATCATAGGCCATATATATTTCACCCATTCCTCCCGTAGCAAGAGAGGAAATTATCTCATATCTTTCCTTCAGAACTCTTTTCTCTTTAATACCTTTGCTTTCCGAAGGACAGCCGCAATGTTCACATATAAGATTATCATCAGGCATTTCATTGTAACATTCGGGACAGTACATAATGTTCAACCCTTATAACTGTCATGACCGATCCGGTCACAACAAACTATGAGAAGCTTTTCACCCCGTAACGATTTACGCGTTACGATTCTTATATAAAATTCTAATAACAGAAAGGATTTCCTCCTTTAAATATGAGAAATCTTTCCCTTTCTTTCTGCTATTTCTCTTTCTGCTTCCACAGCAATTAATTGTATTTCATTGAAAATTTTAGAGGATTCAAATATTACGGTCAATCCTTTATCAATATATTCAGGTTTTTCTTTGTAAAGTTTCATGTGTTTTATACTATTTTCTATATTTTTTAGATATTCTTCAATATACAGAAACATATTACTGATTATTATAGCTTTGTTTTTTATTAAAGTACATTTAACTCTGAAACGGGCCAGTCTTTCTTCCATAGAATTAAGTATTTCTGTAAATTCCCGATCCCCTATCTCCCCCTCTTCTATCTGTCTGGCACCTTCAAGAAGGTTATTAAAATTATCAGTGATTATATATTCAAAATTTTTTATTTCATACTTTTCTTCTGATGGTAACCTTTCCGGCAATAATGTACTGCACAGAGCACAGCAGGAACTGTGGAAACTGTTTTTATGACCGCATTTCAGACATATTACTTTTGTTATAATATCAGATGCTTCATATAACAGGGCCAGAGAAGAAAATAGTTCTTCTACAGCTTCTGAAGCCATGTTAATACCGTTTTTCAGATGTGTTTTCTGTCTGTCCTGAAAGTAAAGACCTGCTTCCTGAAGACTTTCTTTGAAGAGAGAGAAATTGTTTTTTATTACAGGATATTCCTTTATAAGTGTTACAGTGTCGCAATCCAGTGAATATATCTGTTTTTCTGTTGCCTCTGTGAAGGCTATGAGAAAATGTATCTTTTCTTCCAGAGCCTTTTCTGGATAAATTTCCTCTGTTATTTCTCTGGCTGAAATTATAAGTTCATTCAGGAGAGGTGATTTTGAATATACAGGTAATTGTTTTTCTTTTTCTTTTAATTTTTTGAACGATTCGAATAATCTCTCTGTAATAGTTATTATATTCTCTATATCTTCTCTTAAAACTTTATTGTTTCTGTGCTCTGTATATTTACTTATTTCTCCGGTTACTTTATGGAATTCTTCTAAAAGGTCTTTTACCGGCCCTTCAGAATTTTTCCAGAAGAGATTTTTATGGACGATTGTTAATTTTCTGTACAGACATTCCAGAATGTTACATAATTTTTTTAATTCTATGACACTTTTTTTATTTTCTATTAAATCATATGCCAGTTTTATAAGGGTATTTATATATAGAGAATCTGTGGATGGTCTTTCTTCCGTATAAAAATTTTTTTTCAAAATATTCCTCTTTCTTACTGACCTGAGCATAAGCATGTAATAACAGTCTTCCTCCCGTCACGCATCATGCGTTACGATACTTTTACAGATTTCTTAAAAACATTTGTAATTCTTAAATTTAGAGACTGTAAGAAAATAACCCTGGCAAATTATTAGAATGGTTATCATCCTCGCGTCACGCGTTACGCGTTACGCGTCACGATATAGACTGTAAATATGATGAGGCTATTTCTTGACACCCCCTTAGGGCTAGTTAGCTATTATAAGTTAGACTATAGTTTCATAACAATTCATAATTAATGAGTGAATAGTGAGTTAAAGTGACATATTCTAATCACCACTCATTTATACAGAGCCGGTGAGAGAATATACATTGCAGGAGTTATTGCCGGAAGATGGGCCAGTTTTTTTACAAGACCTTCTCCCATGATCTCACCTATAGCCGAAATATTTAAAGTATTATCCATATCGCTGTACCAATCTGAAAGATCGTAACAGTCGAAATTTGTTATGATTTCACGAAATATTAATTGAGAGTCAATAATTATTCTCTGTAATGTTGCATATTCGTCATCTGACAGAGCAACCGGCCATGATGTCATATATATCCTGCTGTTTTTATGTTTTTTGAGACAATCTATAGCACCTCTGAGGAACATCTTTATTCCGTCCAGGTTTAAATAAGGATGTAAAGATACTGCATCAAAATAACCTGCCATATCTTCAGGAATTTCTTTGTTAAGATCTATCGTTCTTGTATGGATGGCCGGGTTTTTACTCTTTATGAATTTAAGCAGTTCCTCATCTATATCAATCACATGGACTTCAAAATTACTCAGAGATGCTAAAACCAGGCTGGTAAGATCATCATCTCCGAGAAATAAAACTTTAGTATTATCATCTGTAAAATCTCGTAATAAGAGTTTAACCCTTTTCAGACATGAAGCTTCATTACAGTATGCCTGCCCCCACTCGGCTTTAAGTGAAGGCCTTCCTTCAAAATTTGTAAAATCAAAGGCCAGATCTTCCTGATAAAAAAGATATTTCATAAATTCTTTTGTAGCTTCGAGACTTCCCAGCAGAACTTTTGCACATTCAGGTCTTAACAGTTTCTGGTAATCTTCAATTTTTTTTCTGATTTCAGCCGGTCTTTCTCCTTTATAACCTTTTCCTTCAGATGCTCTTCCGAAGAGAGCTTCCATGTATTTATCTTTCAGAAGAGGCATTTCTTTTTCTATAAATTTTAACTGCTTCTGATAATTTTCTTTAATTTTTTCCATATTTTTATTATATTTATTCATTTCTTCACAATATTTATTGTTTCCCTGGCCATCATCAGTAATATTATTAATTTCCCTTATATATTCTTTAACTTTATTTACCATATTATCAGCCTTTCTTTAAGATATTACTGAGGTGAGCATAAATAATACATACGCTCTCGTAACGCGTAACGGCAGGAAAATTTTTATTATATGCTTATGCTCATTTCAGTAGTTTATTATATCATCTGTAACATTTATTGGCAAAATTATTTACCCCTGTGGTGCCAGCGGTAAATATGGCAAATTTAAACACAATATTCATTTTTAAACATCCCTCTTTACTTTTTTAGATTTTGTCGGTATATTATAATACCTCTTATAAAGATATTATAATAAATTCACTGATTTATGTTTGGAAGAGAGTGATAGATTTGCAAACTATAAAACTTACCAGGCAGCATATAAGTCAGATAATGTAGTTAGAAACCAGAGTCCATCCTCCTGAACTTCGCTTTTCCGTTTCTGCGTGGAACCGAAATTTTCAACAGATGGAAAAGAGCAACTGTAATTTTTCCTGGGGATTAACGGATAAATCAGTTTTTGTTGCTTATCTGGTAGCCCATCTTGGCTCCTCATACCAGGAAAATAGTGACGAGCCTGTGATAGAAGTAGATGATCTGGCTATAGCACCGGAATATAAAGATAGTCTTTTTTCTTTAATAAAAGCTTTTGTACAGGAGCTTGCCAGGAACAAGCTCGGTAATTTTGCTATAGAGACACTTGCGACTCCTGAAACTGGAAGATTTCTTAAAGAACATAACAATGTCCTCATAAAGCTTGGTTATGAAATTGTATGTGATTATCCGTTTTTTGCAGAGGATACAAAAAGGGATCTTGTATGGATCAGAATTGAACCTGAAGATAATCTGGAAGGAAAATACTGACGTGACCATAAGCATGCAACAAACATTTCTCTCCTGTCACGCGTCACGTGTTACGTGAGCATATATGTATTATTTAATGTACCGTAAGGTAAATTGGTATCCCAAAAAATATGGCAGATGCACCTGTCCCTGGCCGGGCTCTGGATGAAAAGATATGCCGTATTAAAAGAGAGTTAAAAATTATATAGACGCAAAATATTAAAAGTCTGCATTGCCAGATTGGCATAAAACAGGATCATATCTTTTCCGGAAGATTCCGGCCAGGGACAGGTTGTAATATAGATACTAACTTAACTGGAGCAGTACCAAGTAAAAGGAGGTTTTTTAAACGTGCCTGTTACATGTAAAAAATGTAATCATGAAAACAGAGATGGTAAATTCTTCTGTTCCCGATGCGGTGAACGGATAAAGGATGATATAAAAAGTAAATATAAATATCCCGTAAGATTACTTAAAGAAATGTCAGATAATCTTATCAGTGACGGAACTACTCAGGAAAAGATAGAAGAACGATTTAAAAATTTTATTAATGTTGCCAGGGATTTAATAGATGAAACTCATAAAGATATGGAAAATAGATTTTCAAATGTAGACGATCTGGTAGAGAAACTGGAACATATAGGAGAAGAATTTCCAGAGGAAAGATCGGGAGAAATTGTAGATAAATTTACATCCCGTTTTCAGACTGCCCAGGATTGTATTAACGAAGGGATTTTTCTTACAGGAGAAGCTCTGAAATCTATAGCCGGTCTTTCTGATATTGAAACAGGTCATGGTAAAAAAGACCTTGAGAGAGCTCTGAGATTAATGGAAACAGGACTGAATAATCTCGAGTTTATCAATGAATCACTGAAAGGCCAGCTGTATATCTATAAACAGATAGAGCCTTTACCAAAAAAACTGACAGAAGCTGTGACTTATTTACAAAAAATTACTCTTAATATTTCTGAATATACTGATAAAAGAGAGTATGAACTGTTGCCGGAAACTATTGCCCTTATCGATGAAATGAAAGAATGCCTCAGGGAGGTTATGAAGACTGCAAAGACAGAATGGGTTAAAGAGAGTCAGACCACAGACCACCATGACGAAGAAGGTTTTGATTTTCTGAAAGATGGCCTTGGTTCTATGCTGTAGGTATTTATAGATAGTTTTAATCTCTAAAAAAGGTAAGCGTTCAGCATTTAGCTATCAGCTATCAGCTAATGATTACATACTCTGATTATATAAATAGTCTAAAAAAATAATATTTAGGGACTGTAAGAAAATAACCCTGGCAAATTGTTATAACGGTTATCATCCTCGCGTAACGCGTAACGCGTGACGCGTCACGATATAGACGTAAATATGATTGGGTTATTTCTTGACAACCCCTTAATGACATCTACTATGTAATTCTAATAAAAGCTGACTGCTCACTGCTGATAGCTGAACACTTACAAAAAAAGAAAGGCGGGGACCATTATGTTAGGTGGTATCGGCAATTTCAATATGGAATCCATGACGCCCACTATGGGTATGAGCTCCATGAAGGCTGATGCTGCTTTTGCGGGAGGCATAGCAAAAGCAGAATCCATGCAGAATAAAAAGGGTGGAGACAAAATTAAGCCTCATATTCCGAAGTTAAAAGAGGAAAGGCAGAATACCGGTACGCAGATGGGAGAAGCCACCGGTTCAACTGCAGGTGCTCAGGATATTTTTACCAGTAATCCCTATGCAAAGGATGCGCAGACAGGGGGAACGGCTCTTACAGGAGCAGGAGCAAAGGCAGTGGCATCTCCTCTGGATCCGAAGGGTAAAGCACGTTTGGGACAGGGAGAAGATATGATGCCTGTTGATGCTACTTATGCTTCACCATATAATAATGCAGCTATGGCTGCAGGTTATGCCAATTACGGTGATATAAAAAGCCTGGATACATTATATGGAAAAAGGGATCAGCTGGATGGTGAAGACAGTAGAATCGGTGATGCCAGAAAACAGGCCTTTAAAGATGGCAGGGAACAGATGCAGAATAATCAAAAATTCGAGAATAATGTAAAAAAACATGATAACCTTGCCAAAAATTTCGGTAAACAGGAACAGGATTTTGCCAAAAAAGAACAGGATCTGACAAAGGCGTCAGAGAGTTTAAATAAGGTAGGAGAAGCACTTGATAAAGTTTCACAGATGCTTCAACAGGTTGCTCAGGGATTGAATACAACGGCAGATGCTGTCCAGGGTATTCCTTATGTGGGTCCCCCTCTTGCTGCTGCTCTACGTGCAGTGGCACAGATGATGGAGCAGATTGCACAGATGCTTCAGCAGATTGCTCAGGTAATGAAACAGATTGCACAGATGCTTCAGCAGATGGCACAGCAAATGGGACAGAAAAAAGAAGAAGCAGGAATGAAGAAAGAGTTGAATGAAAATCTGTCCCAGTTAAATCAGGATAATCTGGATAAAGGTTTACAGAGAATGGAACAGATTCAGGATGCCATGAAAGACCTGGGTAAAGCAGCACAGGATAACAACAATCATCTGAATGCCGTAGATAAACGTATTAAAGAAATGGACGGTGAAAAGAAAGGTGCCGGAGTTGGCGGAGCAGGACAGGAGCAGCAGATGGCCGGTATGGGCCCTCATCAGGGTATGCAGCAGCCCATGGGACAGGGGCAGATGGCGAAACAGGCACAGGGACAGCAGGCATCACAGGAAATACAGAGAGAACAGAGAAAATCTCAACCTCCGGAGATTGCAGAAGGTTTCAGGCATGATACAGTCACAGCAGTCGGTGGAGGTGCCGGAGCGGGCAATGACGGCGGAAGCGGAGATGACGGTAATCAGGGATGGGATGGTCATCAGAGTCTGGCAGAAGCTATAGGAGGAGATACCGGTGCCAGAGGAGGTACCGGCGGAGGCATGGCTGGTGACGGAACACCCGGACATACAGGCGGAGTAACAGCACCTGCCAGAGGAACTGCTGCCGAACCTGGAGCAACACCTGCTATTGAACCGGCTCAGACCGAACAAACTATGGCAGCAGGGACACAGAAAAAAGCTACTGCCGAGTCTGGAGCAACACCTGCTATTGAACCGGCTCAGACCGGACAAACTATGGCAGGAGGGACACAGAAAAAATCCACTGTCGGCCCTGCAGACGTTTCTCCGAAACCTGCAGAACAGATGGATAAAGCCAGAACAGTAGAAACACCCGGTGCTTCTCATGAAACGATTTCCGTGGCAAAATCTGAAAAGAAAGGTATTGTAGAGGAAAAGGCTGCTCAAGGTGTAGATGAAAAAATATCTGGAGAAAAGACCGGTGCAAAAGACGAAGAATTCAGGACACATGAGAAACATCTGAAAACAGAAGATAAACATACTGACGACAGGAAGATTGATGATAAGAAGGATAAGCACATAGACGACAGAAAGACTGACGACGACAGAAAGACTGACGACGACAGAAAGACTGACGACGACAGAAAGACTGACG
>CAYSLJ010000119.1:9181-22018 GCA_964431735.1 uncultured Synergistia bacterium
ACGACAGAAAGACTGACGACGACAGAAAGACTGACGACGACAGAAAGACTGACGAAGACAGAAAGACTGACGAAGACAGAAAGACTGACGAGAAAAAGGCCGACGATAAGAAGAAATCGGAAGAAGATAAGAAAGCACAGGAAAAGAAGAAAGCCGGGGAGGAAAAGAAAAAGAAGGAAGCTCAGAAGAAACAGCAGGCTATGAAAGGTCAGCAACAAAAGAAGGATAAGAAGGAAGAGGAAGGTATGGAAGGGCCGGGACAGGCAAAGAAAGGCGATGAAGACGGTGCCGGCGGATTTAAAGAAATGAAAGAAAAGATGCTGGAACTGGCCAACCATATAAATTCTAATAAGAATAACCACGAGCAGGAAGAACAGCAGAAGGTAAAAGAGAATAAAAAATCTCTGGAAGGTATGTATGAATGCGTAAAAGACCGGTATGATCTGGCAGAAGCAGAAGAACCTATAAAGAGAGCCCTTGATAATAATTATGAACAGTTCCAGTCAAAGGCCGGTGCAGATGGTTCAGGAGAAGATGAACATGGTCTGGAACAGGATATGGATGACAGAGATCTTCAGGGGAAAAACAAGTTCGGACAGCAAATGTCAAAACAGCAGCAACCACTTAAAGGTGCAGATAAAAAACAAAAGGCAGATGATAAGAAACAGCCAGAAAAGCATAAAGAACAAAAAGAGCCTGTAAAATCCGAAACGTCCGGTGCCAGGCATAATACGAGAGAATCGTCTGTCACCACCACTCCTGCCAGAGATACAGGGCCGACTATGAGTGTCAGTAATACGAGAGGACATTAATCAGTGAGTAGTGAGTGGTGAGCAGGTTTTATTAACTCACTACTCACTATTCACTATTTATTATTTTTTTGTAGTAACCATGTTACTGAAACCATTCCCTTTTCAAGAATATTACATTCATCTTGCTGGCTTTTAACATATCCATCAAATAGTGCTGCTTTTTCAGGATACATACATGATAATTCATTTGCACGGTTTGTTATTTTTTCTTGATTATATTGATTGATCCTGGATAATTCTTCCTTATCAAATAGTTTCTCCTCAATAAGTTTTACATCATTTTTTTAAAAAAATTTTATTCAATCTTCTTTTGTATAATACTCTATCTTAGAGTCTACAGGGACAAAGGCGTCATCTATGATTATATATCCATCTGACTTAATTGTATATTTAAGTTTAGTTATAGTTTCGTCTGGAAGGCCTAAAACATCTCCTGCAGCACCCAGAATTACAATATCGTAATTTCTCTCTTTTTACCGTTTCATTTATATCGTCAACTTCAAAAGTGCAAATATCATCAACAAGAAGTTCTCTGGATTTTTTCTTTCCACAATCAATAAAATCCTGTATAAAATCTATCCCTTTAACTTTACACCCCAACGATTTTGCCAGATGTATACTTACAGCTCCTTTGCCACATGCCAGATCAAGTATGATGGTTTTTTCTGATATATTAATATGCCCGGTTATTATATCGAAAATTTCTGTTGCCATTGATCCTAACTCCCATAGATCTTGCAATAAATATGGCAAATATGGAATTAAATTGGTACTTTCTGCCGTAAGAGATCTGGCAAGTTTCTCTTCTATATCAAACATTTCAACACCTCCAGGTTGTTTTCTCTTTTCTGGTCAGAAAAATCTATTCAAACCTCAGGGCAAACTATATAAATCTATAGAGTGCATAACTTGCTCAAAAATGTAATTTTTTCGTTACTATTCAAATAGCATTCAAATTATAATAAAGTTCCTGAGAAAAAGCAATGTAGCAATAAAAAGGATTCTTCGTAAAAACCGTCGAATTCATTTTATATTATGTTATTTTTAACCTCTGAACAAAATAATTTTAATGATAATGCAAATTTATTTCGACATATTACTCCCGAATGGGCCTGGGAAGGCAGTACAGGCAGAGGCATTAAAATAGCAGTAATAGATAGCGGTATTGATGATACCCACCCCGAATTATCAGGCAGTGTGAAACATGGTGTAGAGGTTACAGTCAATGACTATGGACAGATAACCTATATACCGGGCTTTCATCATGATGCTTACGGTCATGGTACTGCCTGTGCCGGTATTATAAGAAGCATTGCCCCCGAAGTAGAGCTTTACAGTGTGAAGGTTCTCGGTGAAACGTTATCCGGAACAGGCAATGTCATGATAGCAGGTATAAAATGGGCTATTTACAATGGAATGGATCTGGCCAATTTAAGTCTTGGAACTACAAAGGAAGCCTATTACCCTGTAATGCATAAAATTGCAGATGATGCATATTTTAAAAACTGTAATCTTATTGCTGCTCTGAGTAACACATCACCTGTAAGTTATCCTGCTATTTTTGCGTCAATAATAGGTGTAAAAGCTATAAATGAAGATAACCCTTTCAACTTTTATATAAATCCTTACCCTCCGGTAGAACTCTTTGCCAGAGGTATCCTGGTCAGAATTCCCTGGCTTGAACATGGCTATTTTACAACCAGTGGCAACAGCTTCGCCGCACCTGTTATTACCGGAATAGCTGCTCTTATAAAAAGCAAACATCCCTATCTTACACCGGTGCAATTAAGGACAGTATTATACAGCCTTGCCTCTAAATGGGAAGATTGCAGAAAAATAAAACCGATTCTTTATAATATTACAGAACTGTCACGTATATCAAGGATATGTCAGGATAGTTTGAACCGTTATGTGGATCAGGGATTGCTTGTCCCTTCTGATAAGGATGAAACAGGCAATCCCCTTTTTAACAGGCAATCTGTTATAAAAGCCAACAGAATTCACATACTTTCACGGCAGGATTTTTCCGTTTCTGAAATTATGAAAAAATTATATTGACTATACTTTTGCAGAATTTTGAAAAACCTTTACCCATGAGGGATGCACTGCCACTTTGTGAAAAAAATGCAAAACTATAGATATTGATAAATGGAGTATTTTCTCTATGGATCTGTTGAGATATATTTTAAAAATTGACACTAAAAAACAGATATTACTGGTTATTCTCGTAATAACTTCTGTTATACTTGGCTTTATAAACGTGATGCTCAGAGGGAGAATAATCGATGATGCCATAGGAAAACACAGGGATTTAACCCTTCTTTTTAAATATATTCTGGCTTATTTTATAATTATGGTTATGTCTATGGGATTATCCTATCTTACCGGTTATCTTTTTATGAGAGTCAGCCAGAAGACTCTTATCAGGCTCAGAACGGATCTCTACAATCATATATTAAAGCTGAATATTGGTTTTTTTCATAAAACACCTGTAGGAGAAATAATGTCACGCCTTATACCGGAGGTTCAGCAGTTAGGTATTTTTTTATCCCAGATAATCCTTGTGCCTCTAAGCGCAGTAATGAATATTATTTCAGGACTTATTATGATTACTGCCATAGAATGGAGAATGGGATGTGTTGCCTTTGGCATATTCTGTCTCATATTTATATTTCTTCCTTCTCTCAGGGCAGGTCTCAAAGCTCTTACAAAGAAGTGGAGCGAAAAGATGAGGAATATTTCAAAACAGACAGAAGAATCCATATCTCATTACATGGAGATCCAGACAAATAATACCTTTCCCTATGAAGAGTATAATTTTTACAGGAGCCTCAGGGATTTTTTTGGTATTAACCTTGATATTGCAAAGGTAAATGGTAAAACAACATTTCTGTCACAGTTTTTTTCAGGTCTTGCCACATTAAGTGTCTATGGAGTGGGCGGCTTCCTTGTAATAAAACACTGGGGAGAACCGGATGGACTTACTGTAGGTTCTCTTGTTATTATGACAGGTGCCATAGCAAATATAATCAATCCTGTAAACACTCTTATAGATTTTTCTCAGAGATACCAGGAGGCTCTGGTTAAATTTGATATGGTTTCCGATTATCTCAATATACCACAGGAAATGACAGATGGAAAAGATAGCCGGGAATTAGATAAAATTTCCGGAGAAATACATATAAATAATCTGTTCTTCGGTTTCGAACAGGCAAAAAAGATATTGAAAAATATAAATCTTCATATCAATCCCGGAGAGCATATTGCTTTCGTAGGACCTGCAGGATGTGGAAAATCCACCATGTCTCTCCTTATTAACAGATTGACGAAATCGCAGAGAGGAGAGATTAAACTTGATGGTATTAATATCTCTGATATAAAACTTGATTCGTTAAGGAAACATATCGGTTATGTTGCACAGGCCAAAACAAGTAATCCTGTTTTATTCGGAGGAACTGTCGCAGATAATATAGTCTATAGTTTAAAGACAGGCCATGTAAGGGGAGAGAAAGAAGAGTGGATAAACATGAAATCAATTGGTATTAATACATATGAAGAACTCAGACATGAGATCCTGGAGGTTGTAAACGATGTGGATTTTTATGATGATATCTTTAATTTCGGCCTCAAAAATGTTACCCTCCTTGATGTTTTGAATGATAAAAACAGTATCTTCAGTGTTTCAGATGTACAGAATTTTAGAAAGAGAATAATTGAAGGACGTGAGAGGTTTCGTAACCTTATGACAGAACATGATCTTGTTGAGTTTTTCGACACAGATAAATTTATGACTGATTGCACTATAATGGAAAATATTATATTTACCTCCTGCGAGCCTTTTACAAAAGACAGGAAAAGCTATGAAATTTTAAAAAATTTTCTCTATCCTCTGTGTGAAAAAACTGGCCTTCAGGATAGAATATTTTATACAGGGTGCACTATAGCGGCGGAATTATCTGATATATGCAAAAAAGTTAAAAATATTAATTCGGATATTATGAGAAAAACCCGGCTGCCACAGCCTGTAGTAAAGGATTTAGTGAAGCTTGGCGAAAGGTTCAGAATTCATGGAATGGAAACTGTAAAAAAATCTTTAAAGCCGGAAGAAAAGGAGCATATTTTCAGACTCGGTTATGAATACAGTGCAGGTTATGGCATAGGTATTTATCTGGATGATGATTTTATAGAGAAAATTCTTCTTTCACGAAGATTATTTAAAGAAACACTTTCTCCTGAATTAAAGGAAAAAATTATTTTTTATGACAGGTCTGATTATATAGACGGTGCTACAATAAGGGATAATATTATAATGGGAAAGATAAACACTGTAATAAACAGGGCAGAAGAAAAAATTTCCTCTATTCTTAAAAAGGTTATTGAAGAATTAGAGCTTGAACAGGACATAGTAAATATGGGTTTACTTATGGATGTAGGAGAAAGAGGTTCAAAGCTTTCCGGAGGACAGGCTCAGAAAACTGCCATAGCCAGAGTGCTTTTAAAAAAGCCTTCTGTTCTTATCCTGGATGAAGCTACATCTGCTCTCGACAATGCTTCACAGCAAAAGATAAATGAAATGATTATGAAAAAATTTAAAGATAAAACTGTAATAACAATAGCTCACAGACTCGATACTATTAAAGATTATGACAGGATAATTGTTTTCAAAGGAGGAGAAATTTTAGAAACAGGGGCTTTCAATGAACTGCTGGAAAAGAAAGGTCTATTCTGCAGGTTATGGGAAACCTTTCAGGTAAACCTGTGAAAAAAGGTTCATCTGAGTTTATATTGAAATAAGGTTACACAAAATTTATGACACAGTCGAAGTAATTCATATTAAAGCAAGGAGTGAATAAATTGTTTGGCAGTAAAAAAATAGACAGACGTGATTTTTTAAAAACAGGCGGTATACTGCTTGCCACTGCATCACTGGGAGGAATTACCGTTAATCCTTACAGGGTAATGGCTGATAATGTTTCTTCTGACGATTTTCTGAGTGAGAAAGACATATCTGACATACTTTCAATAGCAATGAAAAAAAATGGCGATTTCGGGGAGATTTATTTTGAAAACTCCAGGGAGAGCAGCATAAGATTACAGGACGGAAAGATACAGTCCACGCAGATAGGTTATTCAAAAGGTGTCGGAATAAGGGTTCTTTCCGGTGAAAGAACAGGTTATGCCTATTCAGACGACCTCTCTTTAAAGAGTCTTTCTGCTGCTGCCGAAGTGGCATCAAATATAGCTTCCGGAACAGGAAGTGATAAAGCTTATTCTGTAACTCCTCAGACCGTACCTGATTACTATTCTATTAAAATGTATCCTGATCAGGTTGAAATAAGCAAAAAACTGGAATTAATAAAAAGAGCAAATGAAGTAGCCTTTGGTATGGATAAAAGGATAAAAAAGGTCAGATCAGGTTATTCTGAAACAGCAAAAGATATTATGATAGCTCATAGTGAAGGTAAAATCTTTAAAGATAAACAGAATAATATTCTCTTCTGGGTTATGGTAGTGGCAGAAGAAAACGGCAAAAAGGAATCTATTTTTTATGGTGACGGAGGATGTGTCGGTTTTGAATTTTTTGACATAGTTACTCCTGAATCTATAGTTGAAATAGCTGTAAAAAGAGCCCTTGTAAATCTGAATGCAGAGCCCGCTCCTGCAGGGCCTATGGAAGTAGTCATAGCAAGTCCCTATGGAGGAATATTACTTCATGAAGCTATAGGTCATGGCATGGAAGCAGATTTTAACAGGAAAAATCTTTCAGCTTTTTCAGGACGGCTCGGTCAGAAAGTGGCAGAAGAATTTGTAAATATATATGATGACGGAACATTTACACCGGCTCAGAATGGAACGATAAATATAGATGATGAAGGAAATGCTTCAAATAAAACAGTTCTTGTGGAACGGGGCATATTGAAAAACTATATGCAGGATAGATTGAATGCAGGACTTATGGGCATGAAAGTGACAGGAAACGGTAGAAGGGAATCGTTTAAATATGCTCCCATACCGAGAATGACCAATACTTTAATGGCAAACGGTTCTACACCTCCTGAAGAGATAATATCTTCGGTAAAAAAAGGTTTTTATGCAAAGGCAATGACCAACGGACAGGTTGATATTTCAGCAGGAGATTTTATGTTTTACGTAGATGAAGGTTATATTATAGAAAATGGTAAGATAGGAAAACCTGTAAAAGGTGCCACTCTGATAGGTAACGGTCTGGATGTTTTATCGAAAATTACTATGGTAGGGAACGATTTTTCTCTTGCTCCTTCCTTTTTTACATGCGGTAAAGACAGTCAGAGTGTTCCTGTAGGATTTGGTATACCTACCATTAAAATTTCAGAGATAACTGTAGGAGGGACAAATTTTAACGGTTAAGGGTGTCGGGTTAAGAAAATTCGAAATCTAATTAAGAAAATGTCTTTTTATAAGGCTTTGATTTAAGTCTTGAATAAAATGGCCAGAGTCGAGTTCAGAGCAGATAGAAAATTATTTTAATATAAGCAGGAGGTAAACATGTATACGGGAGATTATCTGGAATTTGCAAACGAACTGGTAAATAAATCATTAAAATCCGGTTGTGACCAGGCAGAAGTCTATCTTGAAGAAGGTAGACAGTTTAAATTGGAAATAAAAGACGGACAGGTAGAAACGCTGAAACAGGCAGGCAGTAAGGGACTTGGTCTCAGGATTTTTAAAAATAAAAAACTTGCCTTTGGTTATACCTCTGATTTTGATATAGAGAGTGTGGAAAAACTGTTAAATGATCTTGTTGTTATAGCAGGATACAGTGATGAAGATGAATGTAACGGCCTACCTTCAAAGGAATTACCGGTTTCTGATAGTTTAGAGATTTATGATGAGAAAATTTTAACTATCCCTACGGAAAAAAAGATAGAAATTACAAAGAGAATGGAAGAAGCTGCAAAAGGCTATGACAGAAGAATTAAGAGGTTTAAATCTTCTACTTTTTTTGACTGGGCCGGCTCTACCTTTCTCGTTAATTCAAATGGTGTAAGTCTTCAGAAAAAAGACACCTATTGTTATATAGCCTGTGTGCCACTTGCAGAAGATGGTAATGAAAAACAGATGTCTTTCTGGTATTCTATGAAGCGTTATTTCGATGAGCTTGCTTCACCTGAAGAAGTGGGAACTATTGCAGCGGAAAAAACAGTGAAAATGCTCGGAGCAAAACCTGTAAAGACTCAGGTTGTACCTGTAGTTTTTTCACCTCTCAAAACAGCTTCTCTCTGTGAGTCCCTTGCTACATGTCTGGGAGGGAATAGTATTTATAGAAAAAATTCCTTTCTTGTAGATAAAATGGGACAGCAGATTGCATCTGATAAAGTAAATCTTATAGATGACGGATTGATAAAAAAAGGCACCGGTACGTCTCCTTTTGACGGAGAAGGGGTACCGACATGCAAGAAATATCTTATTGAAAAGGGAATCCTTAAGAATTATTTATTCGATACCTTTTATGCAAGGAAGATGAAGGCAAAAACAACAGGTAATGCCAGTAGAAGTTATTCTACCGTACCATATATTTCCACTACGAATCTGTATATAGATAAAGGAGATACGGATCCTGATGATATAATTAAAGGTATAGACGGAGGTCTTTATGTTACTTCCACTATGGGTTCGGGACTGAATGAGACAACAGGAGATTATTCCGTAGGTGCAGAGGGATTCTGGATAGAAAAAGGAACATTTGTCCATCCTGTGTCTCAGGTTACTATTTCCGCAAATTTTCAGGATATGTTTAAAAATATAGTTGAAGTAGGAAATGATCTTTATATGATGGACAGCACCTTTGCTCCTACTATTAAAATATCTCAGATGACAGTGAGTGGCAAATAGGACAGGGATTTCTGGGATTTTTGGGATGGACATGAAAGATTGCCGGAAAATCCTCGCGTCACGCGTTACGCGTCACGCGTCACGATTCTCATATAATCCCTGTCCAAAAGTTAACAAAATTTTAACAGAATTTTTCTGTTTATATCTTTATTTTATTTTCTATTAGGTTTAAAATAAAATTGTTAGATTTTTCGTTGAATAATTCAGGAGGTAAAGAGAATGAAAATTAATTCTTTCTCTATATCGAAATCTCTGAGTGATATAAAGAGAAGCAGAGTTGGAAAAAATGACGGATATGAAGTAGAAAAACAGGTAAAAGACGAAATAGCTCTTCTGGAAAAACAGCTTTCTAAACTTAAATCTACATTGAAAGACAGCACAGACGTGACGTCTCCTGAACAGAATATAGAAGGACCTGAAACATCCAGCGAGGGTGGGATAAATCATACGATTCAATCACTTGTAAATACCGATACATATAAAAATATTACCATGGAAGATGGCTTTAAAATTATGGGGTATTTTATAGAAAAAGGATATAAAGAAGGTTATCCCTGGAAACTTTTTAAGAAATCTGCAGATGACAAAATGGAAAAAATCAATCCACTTCAGGCAGTAGAAAGACTCTCCAGAGGAGAAGAAATTCTTATGGAACCTACAAGAAGGATGGATTTTAATCTATCTGCTTCGGAACTGGGAGTCATCGCAAGTGTGGCAAATCCTCAATCTGCACTTCTGTCTTCCATGATGTATCTTTCCACTACAAATTCTATGAAACATGAAATTAAACTCGGCCCTTCTGTTTATATCAGAAATCTCGGTGAGTTGAAATTACTTAAAGACCTGTATGATCCGGCATCAAGTGTTTCTGAAAAAAATAAAGAAAGCAAAACTGCCAATGATTTATCCAGATTTCTTATGGCCAGCAGTTCCAATCTGCCATGGAGGACCCTGAAAAATGATAATGATATAAAAACGGGAGATATAATCAAAGGTTCTCTTAAAAAAGGAATAATGTGGGCTCTCTGTGGAATGGGAGCAGGAGCTGTAATAGGTGGAGTTGGAGGTGCAGTAATACAGAACCTGTCCTCTCATGCAATCGGCTGGATGGGTGCTGCAGTAGCCAGTATGGTTACAGGAGCAACAGCAGGTACTCTCGGACTTATGAGGGGTGCCGGAGAAGTCAAAAAGGGAAAAGATATAAATGCTTTTGAAGCCCTTGATAGAGTGCTAAAAGATAAACCTGTTATTTTACAGAAACAGGAACTAAGGGGAATAGGAATTCCTGTATTCGGAACAATTAATTATTTAAAAGATTATGAGGAACAAGTTGTAATTACAGGAGCAGAACAGCTCAAGTTATTTTCTAAGATATTGCAGGAAGAGAATTTTGAAAAAGCCGATAATAAATAAGGAGGTAGAAATTTAATGAAGATTAACAGCTCTTCTCCTTCCCGTCTTGTAACAGGTAAGATTGAGATTGAGTTTACCAATAAAGATGAAAAAGCTGAAAGTATAAATCCTCAGGATACAGTTTCTGTGAAACCTGATGAGAGTGAGGTAGCTAAATTACAGCAGCAGCTTTCTGACATGGCGATAACTCTTCAGGAATTAAAGAGGAAAAATGATCAGACGGAAAAACAGATAGAACAGATTAAAAACAGGACAGGTCTTAAAGGTGAACTTCAGCTTCATCTGGATTCTTCGGAAGCTTATTCTAATATTTCAAAAGAAGATGGCTTTAAGATGCTCGGTTATTTTACGGAAAAATGTCTTCATGCAGGCTATCCGTGGAAACTGAAAAAACCGGGTGGCTTTAGAGATAAAGGCAAAGACGTTTCTCTGATGGAAGCTGCCAGAAGACTTTCTAACGGAGAAGAGATTTTAATGCAGCCTATGAGGGTAAAGAAACTGGATCTTTCTCCTACCGCTCTTTCCACAGTGGCAAGCGTGGCTGCTCCCGGAGCTGCATCTGTTATAGCTGCCACTGAATTTGCAAAAAATGCAAATATTGTGGCAAAACCTGCAGGTCATGAAGTTACGTTCGGTGCTCCTGTGGCAATTCATAATTTTGGTGAATTAAAACTCCTTACAGAATTATATGATTCCGATATACCTGTATCAAAGGGAAATAATGTAAGTGAAGCAGCAAAAAGTATGAGTAAATTTATTCAGACAGCAGGAAGCAATTATCCGTGGAAGATTATGAAAAACGAAGAGGAAGGAAAAGTCTGGAGAGTTATAAAGGGAACTTTTTCTAAAGGAACTACCTGGGCTTTAGTTGGAGCAGGAGTGGGAGCAATTATAGGAGGTGTCAGTGGTATTGTTGCACAACAGCTGGCTTCTTCTACATTACTCGGACTTAACGGCATAGCAGCTGCTGCAGCAGCAGGTGGCCTCGGAGCCGGTATAGCAGGTGGTATAAAGGGCGGTAAAAGTGCTCTTGTAGGTGAGGAAATAAGTTCCTTTGAAGCACTTGATAGAGTACTTACAGATAAACCTGTAGTGTTACAGCAGGAAAAGGTCAATACTATTAATATACCGATATTCGGTCCTCACGAGTATTTTTCCGAATATGGAGAGTCTAATGTTATTAACGGACTTGATGAATTGAAAATGTTTGCCAATATTCTTCCTGAAGAAGAAAAGAAAAAAGATGGCGAAGGAAAGTCGGAAAAGAAATAGTGTTATGCAGAGATAAACCTGTGATAAATAAATAAGCCCTCAGGGGCTTATTTATTTATAATTTTAAAGAAGAATTTCCTTTAAAGAGGAATTCCTCTGGAATTAACGAAATATAATTTTCCAGGTAAAAAAAATAACCGGGGAGATGTTTTAATGAATGTAAAATTTTCAGTTTTCTTTCTTTTTATTTTTATTATGTGTCTATCATCCTGTAAGAATGGCAGGGTAACAGATACTCCCACACCTGTTTCATCTCCTGAAGCAGTAAAATCCCCTTCAGTCGATACAGGTCAGAAACCTATTGTTTTTGCCTGTATACCATATGAAAGTGAATTGAAGCTTATAGAAGCTTTTCAGTCTCTTGCCGATTATATTGCAGAACAAACCGGTATACCTGTCTCTCTTGAAATAAAGAAATCCTATAAAGAAATTATTGACGGACTGGACAGTGGAGAAATAGATCTCGCTAATACAGGCCCCCTTGTCTATATAAAAGCTCATGATACGTCAGGCGCCTATGCCCTTGTAAAACCATTGCCTCAATCTGCATCCACTCCTTTTTATAAGAGTTATATTATTGTAAGAAAAGACAGTGGCATAAAAAATATATCCCAGCTTAAAGGGAAAAAATTCGCTTTTACCGACAGAGAGTCTACGTCAGGGTATCTTCTGCCTGTTTTAATGCTTGCCGATGCAGGAGTCAAGGATTTGAAGTTTTTCTCAGAGGTCAGGTTTACAGGCAACCATGATTCTGCTTTTCTGGCTGTATATAATGGTTATGTAGATGGTGCCGGCATATCCAATTATGCTTTTACAAAAGCCATAGATAAACGCCTCGGTGATGTTATAGTCATAGCGGAATCCGATGCTATACCGACAGCTCCTATTACAGTAAAGTCCAATATGCCTTCAGAACAGGTGAAAAAGATAAAAGAAGCTTTTCTGAAACTCAATACAGATAAAGAAGACACAAAGAATTTACTTGATATATTCAAAATAAAAGGATATATAGATGCTTCAGATAAGGATTACGATTCAATAAGGCGTGCCAGGAAAGCTATTGACAAGATGGGATTAACTATTGTTGAAAAATGAACCGGGATTAATGGGATTTAGTGGATTACCAGGTATAATTCATCATTTAGTTTGAGATTTTTTTTGTTTTAGTTTGAGATTTTTTTTCTAAAAAATATGACTTGTTTGACTTTTTGACCTCAAAATAAAAAAAGTGGCTCTTTCTGTTACCACTCCTTGTATTTCATGTATTTCCAGAAATTAACTCTGTTATAATTCGACATTTAGTTTGTGATTTTTTACCTCGAAAATATGACTTATTTAACATTTTTCGTTTAAAACAAAAAAAGGAGGTCTTTCTCAGACCATTCCTTATTCTTTGCGATTTCTTAGTAAATTTTTTTAAAAATCTTTAAACACCATTTAAAGGGGGTTTAAAGGGCATTTAAAATTA
>CAYSLJ010000120.1:0-21708 GCA_964431735.1 uncultured Synergistia bacterium
AGCCTCACCCACCGGAAGGGTGTAGAATAAATATTACTTTTCGGATAGGTTCTTACTGAGGTGAGTATAAATAATGCATATTTTATTCTCGTGACGCGTAACGCGTGACGGGAGGATGCAATTTATTACATGCTCATGCTCAGGTCAGTAAATAATAAAATTGGATTTAACGTATATAAATAATAAGGGAGCTTACTTTTATGGCACAGACAGAATTCCAGATAAAAATGTTTGTAAATAATCAGTCTGCCGGTAAGAGATTCTTCCGTCTTAACAAAGGAGAATCTCTTGATCATGTCATGTTAAAACTCCTGGCTTTTATAATATTTTTTGAGCATAACCCTTCTATAGAAACATCTGTAGACTGGAGATATACTCCCGACCTTGTCGCTTTTGACTCTTACGGCAGATTGGGACTTTGGGTAGAATGTGCCGATGTGGCACCTGAAAAGATAAAGAAAATACTCCAGAAATATCGTAATGTAAAACTTGTTATATTGAAAATTACAGACGGTGAAGCAAAGAGTTTTTCGAATATATTCAGACAGGAGAAAGATAAAGAACCGGGACTTATGTTTATGGGGTTTGACAGTGGATTTATCGACAATCTCTGCAATAATATTTATGATAGAATGACTCTTCAGGCATTTACCGACGGAGATAAACTGGAAATCTCCTTTGATGATGTGAAATTTTCTTCAGGCATATATACTTATTAATTGAATTACCATGGCGTGTCATAATCAATATAACAGACAATTCCCTTCTCTGAAAAAAGATTTTTTATTTTATTCATCATATCATGCCCTGTTATTGAGTAATCTTTATACAGATAATTCATTCCGCACTGGCGCCATTTGGATTCACCTAAAGGGTTGAAAGATAAGATATTTATCTCTCTCAGAGAGAGAGCCTTCATAAATTCGGTTATACCGGTTATATTTTCTTCATTATCATTGAAATTTTCTATGACAGGCATACGTATTATTAATTTTCCGGGCCATCTGCTTTCACAGAGAGATTTTATATTCTTTAATATGAGATCATTATCTACACCTGTATATTCCCTGTGTTTTATACTGTCCATATGTTTGATATCTGTAAAAGCAAAGTCTATATGGTTCATTATTTCCAGGAAATCTTCTGTTCTTATGTAACATGATGTTTCAATTGCAGTATGAATAAAAGATTCTTTACAATTTTTTAATACAGAAAGAAGAAAATCTTTCTGTAACAGAGGTTCTCCTCCGCTGAATGTTACGCCTCCGGCATCTCCCCAGTAATATCTGTCTCTGTTTAAAATTTTCATTAATTCTTCCTGCGTAAAATATTTACCGCATTTAACGAGTGATTCATAAAAACATTCCTCGGTACATTTAAAATCTGTACATAATGAACATGCATGCCAGTTGATCATTAAATGTCCATCTGAATCTTTCTCTAAAGCTTTATGAGGACAGGATTCTATACATCTGATGCAATCTCCGGCACATTTGTTTTTTCTGTAAAGGAGTCTTTCTTTTTTTTTCTGTCCTTCGGGATTGGCACACCAGAGACATCTCAGAGGACACCCCATCATGAAAACAGTAGTTCTGCATCCCGGCCCGTCATGGATTGAATGGCTCTGTATGTCGAAAATAAGACCTTTTTTGAGAGGTGATTTTTTTGTAATATCCATAATTTTTTTCGTGACCCGTAACACGTCACTGGATTACATAAGCTATAGTTTGCAAATTCTTATTTTCTGTAATATAATTATAATAAAAAATTCAATGAATTTTGACTTTTTCCTTCATGTATGACTGATTTTAGTTTTCACGAAAGGAATGTTGAGATATGGAAAATACATGTGAAAAAATTATATCAATAAAAGAATTTACCGGCAGAGAAATAAAAAAAGAGCCGACAAAAAGAGCTAAAAAACTGAGAGATCAGTATTTAAATACCCTGTCGTCTATAAGTCTTGAATTCCCTTACTGGTATACAAGAAAATATCTAGAATTGGAACATGAAATCCCTGTAGTTCGCCGTGCTGAAGCATTAAAACATGCCTTTTCCCATATCAGCACAACAATCTGGCCGGGAGAACTGCTTGCAGGAGGTAAAACCTCTTATTACAGAGGATCGTTCCCCATGCCCTGGCTGTCGGAAAAATTTTTCATTGTAAAAGAAGAAGAAATGAGTAAAGAAGTTTTAAAAAACAAAAGCAGTGTCGACGAAGTGAGTAAATTCGGCTCAGGAGGAGGAAATGTTACAGAAAGTTTTGGAAATGTAGTTTCTATTGCAGGCAAATTTGGTATAACCTCTGAAGAAGTGCCTCCTCTTATAAAACTTGCAAAGGAATGGGAAAATAAATCTGTTGAGGATTTGAGCCGGAAATATGAAGCACTTGTACCTGAATATAAGATTAAAGAACAGGTCATGAACAGTGTAATATGTATGTTTGATTCAGGTTATACCCTGCCTCAGGGTAGAGAGGTTATCAATTATTATTATCCTCTTCAATATGGTTATGATAAATTAATCGAAATGGCAAAGGATTCTATGGCCAGAGTGGCAGGCAGAGCAGACGGAGACGGTCTTGCCGGCATGGACAGACTTTATTTTTACCGTTCCGTTATTTTAATACTGGAGGGTATTCAGGCATGGCATTTAAATTATGCAAAAGAGGCACAGAGGCTTTCTCTGGCAGCAGTTGAACCTGAAAGTAAGAAAGAATATAAAAATATTGCAGATTCTATGAACAGGATTGCCCACCATCAGCCGGGAACCTTCAGAGAAGCACTTCAGATGGCCTATCTCATACATATTGCAGTCCTTAATGAAGATGCTATTTCAGGACTTTCTCCCGGTCGTATGGGGCAGGTTCTTTATCCCTGGTTTGAACAGGATATTCAGTCAGGAACTATAACAGAAGAAGAAGTCCTGGAATTACTTGAATGTTACAGAGTGAAAATGACATGTATAGACTGTTTTGCTTCTATGGGAGTCGTAGGAGGAGTGCTTTCGGGAAATACTTTCAATAATTTAAGTATGGGAGGTCTCACGAAAGACGGCCAGTCTGCCGTAAACAGGCTGGAATATCTTATTGTGAAAGCCGGTATGACATGTGAAACTCCACAGCCCACTCTTTCTGTTTTATACGATGAAAAACTCCCTGAAGAATTTCTGCTTCACGCAGTGGAATCCATTAAAACAGGTACAGGTTATCCTGCATGGATGAACAATCGTCTCGCAATGGAATTTCTTTTAAATCAGTACGGCTCAGAAGGTATGACTGTTGAAGAATCAAGAGCAGTAGCTATAGGAGGATGTCTGGAAACATCTCCCTGTTCGTGGCATCAACTTGAACTTAACGGAAAAACTTATGTAATACCGGGAGGAGCGGGGCAGCCTACAAGTGTGGGAGTCCATTTTATGGCAAACCCGAAGGTTCTGGAACTGGTTCTCTTTAACGGATATGATTACAGGACAAAATCACAGGTTTTACCTCCTCATAATAAAGAACTTTCTACTTATGAAGAATTATGGGAAACATTTAAGGAATATTATGAGATTACCGTTGATTGCCTTGTAAGATGTAATAATATACAGCATGAAATATGGAGAAAACAGAATATGTCCGTATTTAATTCCATGTTAAAGCCTGACTGTTTAAAAGAGGGACATCATATAGGAAATCTCGGTTACAGATATAACGGTACCTTTAATATTGAGTCCTGCGGTCAGATAAGTGCCATAAATTCTATAGCAGCTCTGAAAAAGCTTGTTTATGACGATAAAAAATATTCTCTTGACGAAATAAAAGATGGCATTTTAAATAATTTCGGTTTCATACCGGCAGGGGAGACAGGGAATTTTTCTATTTTTTCTCAGGTGAAGAAACAGGGTGAAAACGGTAAATATGATAAACTCTATCATGACTGTCTCTGTGCTCCCAAGTTCGGCAATGATAATCCTACTGTAGATGAATTATTCAGACAATATGAACTCTGGTTCTGTGCCATGTGCAGAAACTATGAATCCCTTTACGGTAAAAAGATGTATTCCTGTCAGATATCCGTTTCCACTCATGGAGCGCAGGGCGCAATAACCCTTGCTTCTGCAGATGGTCGTCTCTGCGGCACTACCTATGCAGACGGTTCCGTATCCGCCTGTCCCGGCACAGACAGAAACGGTATTTATGCACTCTTTGAGTCAGCCACCTGCTGGGATCATTCTCAATCACAGAATTCTCAGTTGAATTTGAAACTTCACCCTACTGCCGTAAAAGGAAGAGAAGGTGCAAAGAAACTTCTGGAATTGACCAGATCTTACATGAGGCGCGGCGGTTTTCATATTCAGTATAATATAGTTGATTCGAATATGTTAAAAGATGCCCAGGCCCATCCTGAAAATTACAGAGAACTTATGGTAAGGGTTGCAGGATTTACCCAGTACTGGGTTGAAATAGGGAAACCAATTCAGGATGAAGTTATTGCAAGGACGGAGCATGGATAGTGAAGAGTGAGCATGGCGTTTTGTAACGCCCTGGATAGAAACACGTATCACGCATTACGATTTTATTGCAGGGAGAGAAATAATAATGAACAAATCAAATTTAAAACACAGCGATTGTCTTAATTTTATACCTGTTGATGTGGCAAAAGGCATATGTAATTTTTATAGTAAAGAAATACTCGTAGAAGGCAATATATGTGAAAATTTTAAAGTAATGCCTGAATGTAATAATTGCAGTCATTTTACGGAACGTGACAGTAAAGGTACGGGGAAATGTACAGGATTCTCTAATAATTACTGGACTTTTGCATCTCTTAAAGCTGTAAACTGCGAAAAATACAATCTGAAAGAATCTGTGTGATTTTTTTATTTCCCGTTACGAATCTGCTTATTTTTTTACAACTCCTTATTATATTATCATTATGGCACCCATCATAAAAAGATATTTTTATTATTTTTTGATAATAATTTTATTTTCATGGAATAAAAATAAAATTATTGCTACTATAAACCATGTAGCACTGTTACGTTATATGAAATTTGCGGGGGTGATGAGTATGAAAGTTTTCTCACTTTTCAGGCAGAATGTAGAGAAAAGACGAACCCGGATTCTTGAAAAACTTAAGAGGGAATCTCAGAGTCTTACAGATCTCAGACGATACTTTAAAGGCTGCATAAATGACGAGCTTATAAAACATGATCTGAGAAACTTTCAGAAAATGGGTGTCGTAAAAACAGTGAAATTCAAAGGTTATGAGAGAGTATACTACTATGTTAAATAACCTCTTTATAGATGCGATAAATTCGCATCTTTTTTCTTTATTAATTTTCAGGTAAGTTTTCCCATTCACTCCAGGTAATTTTATAATCAGGTCCGTTCTGAGAACAGTAATCATAAAATTTTAAAATAAAGTCACGTCTTGCTTTTGCCCATTCCGTATTTATATTTCCGGGATCATTAATATCCATGAGATTAAGACCCCCTGAAATCCACTGACGGTTGATAATATCTTCTTTCTTTACCTTATCGTAATTTTTCATCATATCATACATGGCCATAAAGGTTGTCGTCCTTCCTTTACCTGCCTTGCAGTGGAAATGTAGCCATATTTCCCCCTGGAGATTTTTGTAGAAGTTAATAAAATCGTCCACTTCATTATCTTCAGGTCTGCGAAGATCTGTTACAGGAATTCTGTAATAGCCATACCCGTATTCCGTAACAAGTTCTTCTTCTGTCATAACCTGTTTTACTTTTAAGGGAATTTTTTTTATTTTCCATGTGTCGGCATTTAACATATCAGGTCTTTTTAAAATAAGATCTATATCAGTTTTTCCATCATCTTTTAATTTATTCAGCAGATTTTTTTCAATCAATGAGATTTCCTCCAGGCTTTTACCTTCATTGAGATTATTGGTTGTTTTATACCAGCTTACACACATATTATTGACCAGCCCATGGGATTCTTCTCTCAGATCTATAATTATTACTTTCCTGTCTCCCAGTGCCTCTCTCAGTTTTTCAAACTGGCCCGTGGAAAAAGAACCGCTTCCTGATATATTCAATGTGTTATAACCTTCCAGTGATGGCGCTGGGATATTCTCATTGTTTTTCAATATATCTGTACACATACGCCAGTTACGGGGTAATGTGTCATCTCCTGCGCAATTAATAAGAGGTAGATTTGCATCCATGCTTTTCGTATGAGGTGCATCAATAATTAAAAATACCGTTTCTCCGCCGGATAAAACAATGGATATAGAGAATAAAACGAAAAAAACTATAAAAGATACTTTTTTTACAAACATATTATTTGTCCTTTCTGTGCAAAATAATTTTATTTTTAAAAAAGTAAAGAATTATTGTTGAGTATTGCAGAAATTATACAGGGAAATATTATGGCTATCTTCAGATGATCATCGAAATTTTTATCCATATGATCCTTTATGTTCCACTGATTGAAATCTCCGCTGTAAGCTGTTTCTATTAGCATTGTACCTGCCCCTGTTACCTTCCAGGAATTGAAATCATACGGATGAATGGTTTCTGCTGTGAGTTTTATTTTATCTCCCCTTATTGTCCAGCATGTAAAATCATCTACATAGGCTGTTTCTATTGTTAATATCTTGCTGTTTATTTTATATTCCCACTGGCTATAATCATCCGTATATATGTTAGATAATTTCCCTTTCCCTTTCGGAAGTGTTATCTGCCATTTACTGTAATCATATTTATAAACAGTTTCTATTATCCCGCTTCCTTCCGACATAATAATATCCCAGTCCGTAAAATCATCTGAATAAAGTGTTTCAATAGATTTATATTCTATTCCTGCAAATAAATTTTTTGTGCATAGTAAAATAATAAAAATAGTAAGATAAGTCCTGAATTTCATAATCGCAATACTCTATTTATCCATAGAAAGCCATTCTTTGTCAGATATGACTGTAATACCTGCTTCTTTAAGCTTTATGGCTGTTACTCCATTTCCTTTCGTGAATTTACCGCTGAAGGTTCCGTCATATATTTTTCCTGTGCCGCATGAAGGGCTTCCGGACTTCAGTATGGCACATATAACCTCATTTTCTTTTGCTATGGCCAGAGTTTTCCGGGCACCTCTTTTAAAAAACTCCGTCACATCTTCTCCGTGTCTGTTAATTATTTTTTCATTTTCATCACAGACGATTATTTCCGCCGGTATTCTGGGAACGGGAAGTCCTCCTAGAACTTCCGGGCATACAGGAATAGCTTTACCGGTATGTACAAGTTTTTTTATATCTTTATTCAGACAGTTCTTACCGTCATACCGGCAGTTTTCTCCTGCAAGACACGCACTTACAAGTATTTTGCTGTTATTTCTGATGGTGTTTTTTAATAATTCAACTCTGTCACTCATTATAATCGTCACTCATATTTTTTATATATTCTTCCATTTCCTTCAGATAATCTTCATTGAGAAATTTCTTACATGTTTCACAGGAAGAAATTTCTTTATACTTTTCAAAAAGGGTTTTAAGCCTTAACATATGGGCTTTTTCATTGTCCTTTGATTTCTTCAGCTTCAGATGAAGTTCTACTCTCAGCAGAAGTTCTTCACTGTTATATGGTTTTTTTATATAATCTACTGCTCCTGTTGCCAGCCCTTTTGCTATATCGGAAGGGGTAGTTTTGGCAGTCAGAAAAATAACAGGTATGTCTTTTGTTTCTTTATATTCCTTTAATTGCCTGCAGAGTTGAAAACCATCTGTTTCAGGCATCATAACATCAAGTATAATAAGATCTGCAGGCCTTTCACCCAGCAAATTGATGGCTTCTGCAGCATTACCTGCAGTGGAAATTTCGTAATCTTTTTTACTTAAAAGATATGATATGGCCTGACGCACTCTTGGCGTATCATCTACTATCATTACAAGTGGTTTTAAAGAATCATTCATTATAACAACCTCCCTGATTTTTTATTATAAAGAAAAATGTGTGAATTTACAAGAAGGGAAAAATTATTATATCGGTAAAAAAATGTAGGAATTTTAAGTAAAACCGGAGAATATTCATAATATGAAAAAAAATGATCCTCTTTCAGAAAAACTGGACTTATTAAAACCTGACACCCTCCTTGATACAGGATGCGGATGCGGAAGTTATATTGCTGCCCTGTCGCCTCTGTGCGGGAAAATTACTGCTGTTGACATATCGGGCGGACTGATAGAGAGATGTATGAGAGAACATCAAAAATCCAATATTACTTATCTTACTATGGACGGTAAAAATCTTATGTTTCCCGACAGGAGCTTTACTGTTGTAATGGAGAGAGGTTCCCTCCATCATATGATTGAATGGGAAAAAGCTCTTGATGAAATGGTAAGGGTTTCTTCAAGGTATATATTTGTTGTAGAGCCTTTCGATGATCTGAGGAATAAAGCAAAGAAACGTGCTGTTTATTGCCATGAATTTTTCACGGAAGTTCAGAATGACGCAGGTTATTCCCATTATGAACATATAAAACCTGAATTACTGTTCGAATATTTTCACAGGAAAGAAATTCCGGTAGAGACTGCTGTAATAAAATCAGATGAATTAATTGATTTTGACGAATTCTTTATGGATTTTCAATATTTTGCATCAAAGAGCAGTAAAAGAGATCTGTTTATAAAGAGGTTTGAAGAATTGAGAAGGGAACTTGAAGGAAATAAGCTGTCCAGGAATGATCTTATATATATTTTTGCCGAAAAGGGTGGCATGTGATGAAAAAACAGATGTTTATCTTTCTGGAGCAGACGTAGAAACAGGATAATTTAAAGATATGAAGCATATCCTCATAAGATCAAGCCTTCGTTATATAAGAATCCATATCTGGCAATTTTTACTATCTATTATAGGAATAGCCCTTGGTGTGGCAGTAGCAATATCCATGGATATAGCAAATGACAGTTCAAAAGAGGCTTTTTCCATATCCACACAGACTGTAACGGGAACTTCTACCCATCAAATAACAGGGCCCCCTGGTGGCATTCCGGAAGAGTTTTACAGAAAACTCAGAGTGGAAGAAAAGATACGGCACTGTGCCCCTGTGGTAGAAGGCTTTTTATCATTACCTGACTATAAAGGACAGGTTCTGCAACTTATCGGAATAGATCCTGTAGTGGACAGTGAATTTCGCCCCTATTTGAAAGGTATAAAAGGCAATTCTCTGGCAAATCTGATTCCTTTTATGACTGAACCTTTTACCGCAATTATTTCCTCTCACAGAGCTAAAAAGCTGGGACTTAAGCCGGGAGATTCCTTTTTCGTAAGGGCAGGGAGTTTGAAACATAAAGTCTTATTGACAGGCCTTATAGAACCTGCCGATAGATTCACTGAAGAGGCCATGGAACATTTAATGGTTACAGATATTGCCACTGCCCAGGAAATAATGGACAGTGCCGGTCGTATAAGTTCTATAGATCTTATTATATCTGATGAAGGGCAGCTGGAATACATAAAGAAAAAGCTTACCTCTACCATGAAAATAACTCCTTCAGGAAAAAGGACTCAGGCTGTAGAACATATGACGAGAGCTTTTAATCTCAATCTGACTGCAATGAGCACTCTTGCACTGATTGTAGGGATGTTTCTTATTTATAATACTATGACCTTTTCCGTTGTCCAGAGACGTACCATGATCGGTATGCTGAGAGCCACAGGTGTTACAGGACAGGAAATTTTCACTCTTATACTGGGTGAGGCTCTTATTACAGGTGTAATCGGGACGATTGCCGGCATAGGTGGCGGGATCTGTCTCGGGAAAGGCATGGTTTCACTTGTATCAAAGGCAATAAATGATATATATTTTGTTATCTCTGTGACTCATATATCAATAAAGCCTTTTATTATTTTTAAAGGTATTATACTGGGGCTTCTGGCAACACTCCTTGCTGCATTACTGCCGGCACTGGAAGCCACTTCCGCACCTCCGGGGACTGTCATAAGACGTTCTGAAGCGGAAAAAAGACTGCATCTTACCCTTTTTTCAAAATCAATAACAGGTATATCCTTAATCGCATTATCGGCAGTTATGATATTTTTTTCAGAAAAAAGCCTTTTATTCAGTATAGGTTCCCTCTTTGTCATAACCCTTGGTGCTGCCCTTCTTACCCCGCTGTTTACTGTAATTTTTACAGTCCTTTTAACACCTGTTACCCGTGCTTTATTCGGCATTATAGGTTCTATGTCGGCAAGAGGTATCATTTCTTCTTTAAGCCGTACGTCAGTTGCAATTGCAGCTCTCATGATAGCTGTTTCCGTAACGGTAAGTGTGGGGATTATGGTAGGAAGCCTCAGACATGCAGTAATAATATGGATGGAAACCTTCCTTAAAGCCGATATATATGTATCTCCTCCCAGTCTTGTTTACAGCCGTTCAGATTTGATACTTGACAGGAAGGTAATAGAGAAATTCTCTTCTTTCCCCGAAGTTTCTTTTATAAGCACCTACAGAGGCGTTATGGTAGAATCGGAAAAGGGATTGAACCAGCTCATAGCAATTACAGTTGATCACCAGACCTGCCATTCGTTTCGTTTTAAAGAAGGTAAAGATATATGGCCCGGTTTTATAGAGAGGGATGAAGTCATAGTGTCAGAACCATATGCCTATCTTCACGGTACAGAAACAGGTTCTGAGATTCATCTGGCCACAGACAGGGGAAAACATGATTTTCCTGTATCAGGTATTTTTTATGATTATACATCGGACAGAGGTATAATTGTTATGAACAGGAAAACATACGATAAATTCTGGGATGACAGAAATGTTTCTTCTATTGCCATATATGTGAAAGATGGAGTAGATATAGATAAATTTATAGATAAACTGGAACGTGAGACAGGAACGGAACAGGTAATAGCAGTGCAATCAAACAGAGAACTCAGGGAAACAACACTCGGTGTTTTTGACAGAACATTTATTATAACAGATGTATTGAGAATTCTTTCGATTATAGTGGCTTTCATAGGAGTTTTGAGTGCTTTAATGGCACTTCAGCTTGAAAGGGCAAAAGAGATAGCAGTTCTCAGAGCTACAGGTCTTACTCCCATGCAGGTATGGAAAATTGTTATAATACAGACAGCTCTCACAGGTATTATAGCAGGTTTTATGGCCATTGCCCTGGGTATTATAATAGCCGTTGTGCTTATATTTGTCATAAACAGGATATCGTTTGGATGGACAATGGAAATGATTATAAGGCCTGTTATACCTGTTCAGGCTTTCATAATTTCCCTGTCTGCTTCCATACTGGCAGGGATTTATCCTTCTATAAAAATGGCCAGAACTTCTCCCGCACAGGCACTCAGGGAAGAGTAAACATAGTGATCGGTGACCGGAAACTATTGACCTTAGTACCGCTCCAAATAAGTTAGTACCCATATTAAAACCTGTCCCTGGCCGGACTCTTCCGGAAAAGATATGCCGTATTACTGAGGTGAGCATAAGTAATAAATATCTGCTCTCGTAACGCGTAACGCGTTACGCGTGACGGGAGGAAGACTGTTATTATATGCTTATGCTCAGGTCAGTAAATAGAGGCAAAATTGTTGTAGCAGGTAATAACTGGTAACTGATTAATCACTGCTCACTGATTACACGGGGCTTTCTTCAAAAAATTTTATATATTTCTTTATTTCATCGAGGCTTTCCAGAAAAGCATCAACAACTTTCGGGTCAAACTGGGTGCCACTTTTACTTTTTATCATTTCTACTGTTTTTTCTATAGAAAATGGTTCTTTGTAGGAACGTTTTGAAGTGAGAGCGTCAAATACGTCTGCCAGAGCAACAATACGGCCGTATATGTGTATATCCTCTCCTTTTAGCCCGTTTGGATAACCTGTGCCGTCAAAATATTCATGATGTTTCAGACAGATCAGGGCGGCAGTTTTAAGGTAAGGGGATCTGGATTCTTTGAGGATTTCGTAACCTATGGAAGGGTGTTTTTTTATTATTTCATATTCTTCTGCTGTCAGTTTTTCTGTTTTTAATAAAATATTATCAGGTATACCGATTTTCCCTATATCATGTAACGGCGCTCCTATTTCTATATTGTCCAGATCCTCTTCCGAAAGCCCGTATTTTTCGGCAATTATGCGAGAATAGACACTGACTCTTTTCAGATGCTGTGAAGTGACTTCATCTTTATATTCTGCAGCAAGGGCAAGACGAAATATTGTATCCAGATGGGCTACCTTTAAATCGGATTGAGTTTTAGCAAGGTCCAGAAACATATGATCCAGTTTATCTACCATTGTATTGAAGGAATCTGCCAGCTTTTTTATCTCATCGTCCGATTTAATATCTATCCTGGATTTAAAATTCCCTTCCGATATTTCCCTTGTATGTTCCGCAATTTTTAGAATAGGGAGACTTATGGTAGAAGAAATAAGAGCACTTAAAATAACAGAAATAATTAAGTCTAATATGAATATAAGGATACTCCAGAGAGTGAGATATTGCTGAAAAGAGGAGATTTTTGATGCAGACATATCTATGGCTATTACTGCCAGGGTTTTACCATTTTTATCCCTGACAGGAGCATAACCTGTAAGCCATGTTCCCCATCGGTCATTATAATAATGTTTTGTTGTTACTGGTTTGATAAAAGCCACTTTGTCTCTCAGTTCAGGAATTTTACTTACATCATAATTTATTTCTTTTTTATCCTGTTCAGTCATTACGTTTCTATTGAAATATTCTGAATCGGCGGCAAAATTACATATATTCGGATCTTCTGTCTCAACCAGTGTATAGGCGTATCTTATATCAGGGTTATTCTCCAGTACTTTATGGAGTAAATTATTATATTTTTTAAAGGACTCTGAGAATACAGGGTTATTGGGGTCAATTTTTTTGAATTCTTCCGGTTCTATCATTAAAGCAGTGGTTGAAGCTATGGCAAGAACTGCTTTTCTTAAAGCTTCAAACTGCACATTTACAGCTATACGGTATATAAAATATATTGTAGAGCCTGATACCGCTATTGTAGTTAAAAGAAATATAATAAATAATTTTACCCTGAAACTTTTAAACATATTTTTACGAAGTATGACTCCAGTTTATATTATAGTTAGTTTCATAATTAATAAATGAAAATAGTATCTTATTTTTTCACTATTACACCATAATCAGAATTATAACACTGTAACCCATGAAGTGCAATCAGATAGTTTTTTACGACAGGTAGTTTCACTTTTCACTCTGAATATTCTGTGATAAATTTCTTTTCTCATTGTATATAAAATTACCTGTCATTTTTTATGGTGTAAAATAAAGCTTTATACTTTGTTGCATAAACAATTGCATTACTGAAATTCCCTGTGTATTTATCTATGTAAAGAAGTATATATGAAATTATTTACAGGCAGTTTATCTGAATAATTTAAAATATTCTTCTGCAGCTGCCAGATTTACCGGTAACTGTAAAACACCATTTATGATACCGGCATATAATTTTTTTCTCTCTATCTCTTTTTTTGCTATTTCAATTTCATCACTATTATTTTCGTCATTTATCCTTATATCAATTTTACCGAGTGTATCTGCAAGAAAAAATAAACCTATTTCCCATTTGAAATCAGGATTTTTTGATATACATTCCAGAACAGTATTTTTAAAAACTTCACTGTCTATGAATTCTCTGTTGAAACCGGTTTTACTATCTTTCCCTGTATATCTGAGTAGACCCAGTTCGAAATGCAGTTCTGCACATCTGGCAATATATTCTATATGTCCTTCTGTTAGAAAAAAATTTTTCTTCAGTATGTGTTTAACAGATCTGATAATTTCACCTGAAGCTTTTTCATGAGGTTTAAATGAATATTTAATAAGACCGTTTTTTTTCTTCATAGTTCTTACTTTAAATTTGCCTGTGTCATGAAGAATTATAGTCATAATAAATAAATCTCTTTTTTTTATACTGTCTATCTCTTCATTAAGATGTCTCTCTATTATGTCTCTGATTCCCCATCTGTTCAGATAAACAGGTAATTCTTCTCTGAAGGCTTTTTCTACCATTTTAGTATGAGTTATAATACCGAACTGGTGCCATTCAGGTTTCTGGTGGTTTACATCATCGGGGTTATTTAAAAAATCCTGATTCTCTTTTATGGACAGATCAAGATTCTGCCTGATAATATCTTTTGCCATCTCTTCTAGATACAAATGGAGTTTTTCTATTATTATGTCTGCTTTTTTCATTTATAGTATTAACCTCTTAAATATAAGAAATCCCTCTTCAATGTCCGGTACAAGTGATAAAGCTTTCTCTATGTCACCTTCCTTTGCTGCCATTTCTATATTCAGTGCAATAGAACTCAGAGTTTTTGCCTTTATATTCCCTGACACACCTTTGATTGAATGGGCATAACGTCTGGCCTGAACAGAATCTTTTTTACTCAAAGCCTGTTTCAGGGATTCTATGTCAGAGGGTATGGTTGCCAGAAATATGTCGATTAATTCCCTGAATAATTCTTCGTCTCCTTCAAGATTTTCCAGCAATGCCTGTCTGTCAAATATATCTTTATGATTAAATGATAATTTTATTTCTTTGTCTTCAATACCGGACATAGATGCAGGTAAAAATGGTTCATATATTTTAATCCTCTTACATTTAGAGAGAGATTCTTTTAATTTATCTAATTTTATGGGTTTACTTATATAATCATTCATTCCTGCCATAAAACATTCTTCCCTGTCATGTGTAAAAGCACCGGCAGTCATAGCTATTATCCATGGCTGTCTGTCTTCAGGAATTTCTTTTCTGATAACCCTGGTTGCTTCAAGGCCATTCATGTCCGGCATCTGGACGTCCATCAGTATTACATCATAGATCTGTCTTTTTAAAGCTTCCAGAACTTCAATACCATTTGAGGCTATATCTGCCATATACCCGCAATGCTCAAGAAGTCTGAGAGCTACTTTTTGATTGATTACCCTGTCTTCTGCCAGCAGTATTCTGAGAAAGTTATCTCCATTCATGTCATCTGACTCAACGGGATAAGTATATTTTGTATTTCTGTAATCTGAGAAAAAATTATTAAGTACACTGTAAAGCTCAAAAGGTTTAAATGGTTTTGTAAGATATGATGTAATCTCCGGAGAGACTGTTTTTAACTGATCCCTCATAGAGGAAAACATAATTAAAGGTACTTTTCCAGGGGATAAATATTTGTGTATATTAGAAACAGCTTTTATATTATCCATGTCTGTGAGAGGTACATCTATAAGGACACAATCAAATTTTTTACCGTTAGATTGAATGGCTTCATCTGCCGAATCTACAGCAATCACATCCATTCCCCAGTCATTACAGTAGCTTTTGATTAAATTTGCTGTAAGTTCTTTTCTACTCACTATAAGAATCTTTTTCCCCGAAAGTTTTTCCTGACTGCCGTAAGGGAAATCCCATGGTATATCATGAGTAGCGTGAGCCATAATGGTAAAATAAAAAGTTGTTCCTTTATTTACTTCACTTTCCACCCATATATTACCACCCATCATTTCACAGAAATTTTTACTTATGGCAAGGCCGAGGCCTGTGCCTTCATATTTTCTTTTCGTACTGTTATCTATTTGAGAAAAAGGTCTGAAGAGAAGACTGATTTTGTCGCGTTCTATACCGATACCGCTGTCTTTAACAGCAAAAAGTATTTCATAGTCCTGTTCTGATATATGTTTACTGCTGACAGTAAGAATAATATCGCCTTTTTCCGTAAATTTAACTGCATTACTCAAAAGATTTACAAGAATCTGCATGACTTTAGTCATATCTCCTCTGATACCCTGAGGATTATCATTATGAAATATATAGACAATATCAATGTTATCATTACATTTCCCGGGAAAAACCAGATTTAAAGCTTCTTCTATACAGGTTCTCAGATTAAAAGGTTGATATTCCAGTTCAAAACGTTCTGCTTCGATTTTAGAAAAGTCCAGAATATCACTTATTATTTTCAGCAGATTATCACTGCTTATCCTTATTGTTTCAATAAATTCCTTCTGTTCTTCCGTAATGGATGTTTCCATGAGAAGACTTGTCATACCTATAATGGCATTTAAAGGGGTTCTTATTTCATGGCTCATAGTGGCAAGAAACTGGCTTTTTGCAATATTTGCCTGCTCTGCTCCGTCTTTTGCTTTCATAAGTTCTTTTTCCAGTTCTTTCTGTTCCGTAATATCCTGGACAAGTGATGCAAGGCCTATAACATCACCCTTTTCATCAATAAGAGTGGTGTTATACCAGTTACATATAATCTTTCTTCCGTCTTTAGTAATAGTTTCAACTGTATTTGTTTTCCCTGCCGTCTGACTTATTACATTTTGCCCTGGAATAGCCTGTTCTTTGATGGAAAAAGGTATAATAATATCACCATGACATCCTATAACTTCATCTGCTCTATAACCGAATATTGTTTCTGCTGAAGGATTCCATGCCAGAATATGTAATTCTCTGTCGAATTCTATATAGGCGAGAGGAGTGTTTTTTACATGAAAGGAAAGCCTCTGTTCCGATCTTTTAATCTTTTCCTCAGTCCTCTTTCTTTCCAGAATATTTGCAAAGATTTCTCCAACCATTTTCAGTAGCATTACATCTGATTCTTTCCACTTTTTTTCTTCTTTTTCCGAAATCAGTCCGAAATTTCCGATTAGATTATGTCCGATACACATAGGAATAAAACGAAAAGATTTTATTCCCTGAGCCAGAAGTATTTCTTTTTCTTCTTTTCCTGCAGGCCATTCATCCATAGAAGAAATATTAATGACCTCAAGATTTCTGAACTTCTCGGTATAGAGAGGAAAATTTTCTAACTTCTGATTTTTATAATGTTTTTTATAAGAACTGGATGTAGATGTTGTCCCCTGTGCAAACCATTCATATACTTCATCAATTATCTTTCCGTCAGACGAAAAATAATTGATAAAACACCTATCGATTGAAAGAAATTCCCCTATGATTTTTAAAGATGTTTCTAGCTCTCTGTCTATCTCTTCCGATGTAATATTAATAAAACGTCCCGATATTGAAGATATTATTTCTTCAGCTGACAGACGATAATGAAGTTCTTTCTCCGTCTTTTGCCTCATTAAATTTTCAAATTTTAACATTTCATTGGCTTTTTCAAGTTCCCCTGTCCGTTCTATTACGCGATTTTCAAGTTCTTTACGTATTTTTTCCAGGGCTTTTTCTCTTAACTTCAATAGTTCTTCCGATTTTTTTCTTTCATATGTTTCTATGGCGAGACTTATCAGATTTGATATGGAAATAGAAAAATCCTGTTCTTCCTGAAGCCAGTCTCTCTGCTGACCTGTATGTTCACAGCACATTACACCACATCTGTGCCCCTGAGTTCTGACAGGAACATCCATCAGAGAAATTATGCCGAAAGGCTTGAGATAATTTTCTATAAACTCGGATAGTTTATATTCTGTATAAACATCTCTTACGGCAATGATCTGTTCTGTCATTACAGTTTTAAAATATACAGGATACATATACTCATAAATTGTAATACCTTTAGAATGAATATTTTTACTGATTTCAAAAAGATCCTGACATATAAGAGCAGATTGTTCACTGTCATAAAGCCATATACTGACCCTTTCCACATCAAGAGTCATAGCAGTAGTTTCTGAGATTACTTTTAACGTCTCCTCAAAAGATTCATAGTCAAGCCTGGAGAGTTTCAGCAATGCCTGCTGAATTTTACTATTCTTTTTTTGTTGTTCCTTTATATCTTTTTCCATATATGTAATTCCTGTAATAAATGAATCGTGAAGGGTGAAGAGTGAAGGGAGGATAAGTTCTCATTCTTCGCTGTGACCATCCGGTCATGGCCGTTAGCAAGAGGTTAATTCTCACTTTTCACTCTTCACCATTCGCGTCTCGTGTCTCCTCATCACCCGTCAACGCTCACTCTTCTCATTTTTCACTTTTCACTTTATCATAACGACCGCAGAATACTCCCTCTATAGCTGAAGGCTTAGAGGGAGTATTCTGCGGAGTCCTCGAAATATTGACTAAAGCAAACTTTTCTGGTATCATAACATTACCAGACTAGGGCTGTAGTCTGTGGGTAAAGCCCCAGGAAGCCCCTACTATAGCGTAGCTTAGTGGAGGGAGCAGTCACCAATAGGAATATCCAGAACAGGATATTCCTTTACATTTTCATCATCAAAGTGCCACCATTCTGTTCTCAGTGGAACAAAGCCTTCACTTACCATATAATCTTCAAGAATTTGTCTGTTTTTTATTGCCTCTACCGGCAGGTCATAATAATCTCTTCCCGCTTTTTCCGTGAAATCATCAAATTTCGTAGGCATAGCAAGTTCTTTGCCTTCCAGATCTATGAGAGTTACATCTACTGCTGCCCCTCTGTTATGATTTGACCCGATTTTAGGATCTGCCACAAATCCCGGTACAGGGTATATTTCCCAGAATTTATATTGAACGGAAAGTGGCCTGTAGGCATCCCAGACTTTCAGACCGAGGCCGATTTTTTTTAATTTTTTCTGTACTCTTAAAAGTTTTTCTGCAACTTCTTCCCTGAGATATGCTCTGCTTCCCTGAGGATAAACGGCCTGCCCTGTAAAGTTATCCTCTGTAGCATATACCAGTTCTACTACTATAGTCGAATCCAGCTTTTGCAGATCTACCAGTTTTACCTGCTGTTCTGCCTGCAGATTTAAAGTCAGAAAACTGATGAATACAAAGAATAATAACAATAATAAAGTTTTTCTCATAAGAAATATCTCCTTTAAAAAATAAATATTTTATTTTATTATTGATTAATGTCTTAATTAATTATATCATAAGTTTTATTAAATATGGTATAAATTTTGCTTTATAAAAAATAATTTGAGTATAGGAATTTTCATTTTTAATGGTGTAAAATAAGGCTTTATATGAAAATTAATAGCCTGTCGGGAAAGTAATATTTTTTCAAATCCTTTCCACTGGCAGGTTCTGGAGAAAAATATATACCGTATTAAAAGAGAGTTGTAAATGATATAGATGCAAAATATTAACAGTCTGTAAAATCAGTTTGCCACGTAACAGGATCATATCTTTTCTGGAAGAGTCCGGCCAGGGACAGGTTTTAGAAATGGATACGAACTTATCTGGAGCAGTACTAAGGGACTGTAAGAAAATAACTCTGGAAAATTATGGTTTTTGTCCTCGCGTAACGCGTTACGCGTTACGCGTCACGATTTTAAATATGATAAGGTTATTTTTTTACAACTCCTAAGAACCTATCCGAAAAGTAATATTTATTCTACACCCTTCCGGTGGGTGAGGCTCTGGAGAAAAATATATACCGTATTAACAGTAATTTATAAATTAAACAAATGTAATATCGTAGCAGTCTGTAATAAGAGTTTTTTTGCAAGAGGATTATAGATTTTTCGGAAGAGCCTCACACACCGGAAGGTATTTGATGACTTTTCGGATAGGCTCTAAGTAATTTATACATAAAAATATGAGGTTAAAACTTATGAATAAAAAATCAGCCGGACCATACCTGAAGGGATTTTTAAAAACAAAGCTTTTTCTGGCAGGTATTATTTTGACTTTTCTTCTCATATCCATTGATATATGGTTTATCTGGAGTGATTATAATACTTTTTTAAAGATAATGTCAGTTACCTCCGAAGAACTCCGACTTCAGGAGCTTGGCCGTATTATAACAAATTTACAGGAAAATGCCAGCAAAGCAGTTTTTATGTCTTCTGTAACACGTAATATAAAATGGAAAGATGAATATAAAAACTGTAAAATTGAACTTGATGTTAATATAAAAGAGTTTACAGAACTTTCTGAAATTACTCAGGACCTTCAACTGGAAAAATCACTGAGAGAATTGCAGAAAATAGAAGAAGATATATTGAACTTGATAAATGAAAATAGAAGCATAGAAGGGCAGAGCAGGTTATTTGGTGTAGAATATATGAAAAACAAAGCTCTTTATACGGAGTCAGTACAGAAAAGTATAATAGGTACAATAGGGTATCGTATGGATAAAGCCAGAAGTTCCTTTCGAAGAAAAATTTCTCAGGATATTATTATGTCTTTTATCAGCCTTATAATTCTCATTGCTGCATGGACTGTTGTAATAATAAGACTTAAAAAACAGTTAGGTGCCTATGAGAAATCTGAGAAAGCTCTCAGGGAAAGTGAAGAGAGATACCGTGCTATAGGTGAATTAATACCTTTTGGTGTATGGGTTTTCAGCCCTTCTGGCAGTGTTATATATCTGAGTGATAGTTTTCGTAAATTACTCGGTCTGAGTCTTGAAGAGTCCAGAAAAACCGGATGGCTTGACAGGGTTCAGAAAGAAGAAGCCGAAAAAATATACGGGAAATGGAAAGAATGTGTTCAAACCGATTCTATCTGGGATAATGTCTTCCATATTAAAGATGTACAGGGACAGGAATATGCTATTTTAAGCAGAGGTGTTCCAATAAGAGATGAAAACGGAAATATAACTTCATGGGCAGGAATTAACCTGGATATTACAGCAAGAGAAAAAATGGAAATAGAACTGAGAAAAGCAAAAGAAGATCTGGAAAAGAGAGTGGAAGAAAGAACACTTGAACTTAAATCGGCAAATGACAAATTAAAAGAAGAAATTTCTGTGAGGAACAGGGCTGAAGAAGAACTGGAGAAAAGAAAAAAAGAAGTTGAAGCAATCAACAAAGAACTTGTCGGTAAAAATGATGAATTGAATGAATTTGCATCCATGGTAAGTCAGGATTTGCTTGAACCTATCAGGAGGCTCATATCTACAGGCAATCAACTGGAACAGAAATTACAGAATAATTCTATTGAAGAAGGGACATCATGTGTTAAATCAATTTCTTCCATAGCAAGAGGGATGGCATTATTTATCCAGGATTTGCTTACTCTCTGTAAAGCAGGTAAAGACGGCCTGAGATATGAGCTGTTTTCTCTTGATGAATGTGTTGAACAGGCTCTCTATTCACTATCTGTAAGGATTGAAGAAACAAATACTCAGATAAAAAGGGAACCATTACCTGATGTATTCGGTGACAGAATGCTTCTGACTCATTTATATCAAAATTTGCTTGAAAATGCAATAAATTATGTAGATAAAGATAATCCAGTCATAGAATTAACTGTTGAAAAAACAGATAAGGGGATCGTGCTTGGAGTAAAGGATAATGGAACAGGCATAGAAAAAGATTATATTGAAACTATTTTTAAACCTGGAAAAAGGGAAAATGCCCATGAATTGTTCTGCAGAACAGGAATTGGACTCGGTATATCCCGTAAAGCAGTTGAACAGCATGGCGGAAAAATCTGGGTTGAATCAGAAGGAGGTAAAGGAGCTCATTTCAGGTTTACACTGGGGTAGAAGCGTGATGCGTAAAGCGTTACGCGTGACGCGAGGGTACTTATTGTTCCAACAATTTGCTGGAGTTATTTTTCTTAAAGTCCTAAGTACCTCTCCAGATAAGTTCGTAACCATTTTATCAGCTTCTGCCTGACAGGCTCTTACGAAGAAAAATAATTTGCCTTATATAATTTGTTTTACAGACAATAAATTAACCCTTATTTAATTTTTAATACTATAGAAAAAACTAATTTTTCTTCTCCAGAGCCTGCCAGGTAGAAGCTTTTTATGGGTACCCTTTTACCTGTTACGGTACTAAGTATCGCAACAGG
>CAYSLJ010000121.1:0-11313 GCA_964431735.1 uncultured Synergistia bacterium
TGCCCCATCCACTATCCCACTATACAATTCGTGGGCTTTCCCCGGAATCGTAAATACAAAAAGTAATGTCCGAAAAAGATTAAGTAGCTATTTACCTGTTGCGAGTATGTAGAGAAACTTTAGGACAAAACTTTTTAGAACTACTCTAAATTCCGGCCGGCCTGATGTTGATAATAAACTATAAAATAATAGACAGGTCAATAGTTTTTTTAATACAGGGTTTTATTATTATTTACTCCATGTTATAATTCATACATTATCCATAGATAAAATAATAAAGAAAGGATTGATATTATATGAAAAACAGATTATTTTTTGTAATGCTTCTCTCCATCGTATTTCTCCTCATTTCATCAGCAATCTATGCCACTGATTATACGAAAGGCCCTGACAGCGAAAAACTCAAAGTAATGCTTTCTGATTTCGAAGCATATGCAAAATCCGGTATGGCTGACTGGCAGGTTCCCGGCATGGCCATAGCCATTGTCAAAGGTGATGAGATAATATACAAAAAAACATTTGGAGTCAGGGAAGCAGGGAAAAGTGATCCTGTAACTGAAGAAACCCTTTTTCAGATAGGTTCTACGTCAAAGGCTTTTACGTCAGCCCTTGTGGCAATGATGGTAGATGAAGGGAAGGTCAGATGGGATGATAAAGTTATAAATTATCTTCCTGATTTTATGATGTATGATCCCTGGGTTACAAGGGAATTTAACGTTACCGACCTTATGGCACAGCGCAGCGGTATGGCTACATATGCTGCAGATGGTCTGGCCTCCTTTGGTTATGACCGTCAGTATATAATTCATAATATTCGTAATATAAAACCTGTTGGGAGTTTTCGTGCTGATTTTGCATATGTGAACAACCTATGGCTTGTTGCCGCAGAACTTGCAGAAAAACTATCGGGTAAAAGCTGGGAAGACAATATTAAAGAAAGAATTTTCAATCCCCTCGGCATGAATAATAGCTCTACAGATATGAAATCCTATACAGAAGGTAAAAATACAGCTTTCATACATACAAAAATAAATGGTAAAGTGACTGCTCTTCCTATGGACTGGCCTTATATTCACTGGACTTATACCTATGGCCCCGCAGGAGGTATAAACTCGGACATCACTGATATGGCAAAATGGCTTATTTTTCAGGTAAACAACGGAACATTCCAGGGTAAATCCATCATAAGTGAAGAAAATATGACCTTTATGCATACGCCTAAAACGTTTGCACCTACAATGAAGAATCAACCACTTCAATCTTACTGCCAGGGATGGATATACAGGGAAAATACACCATGTGATATTGTATGGCATAATGGAGGAACTTCAGGATTTAAAACTATGATAGCCATAGTGCCTGAGGCAAAAATCGGGATTGTAGTCCTTTCAAATCTTGCAGATACAGAACTTCCGGATTCCCTGGCATACAGGTTCTTCGATATGTATTTTGACAGACCTGAACGTGACTGGAGCGGTGAATATCTTGCAATAGAGAAAAAAAAGGAAGACCCTGCAAATGCTCCTGTTGCTCCGAAAAATCCGTCACCTCCTATGGAGCTTAAGAATTATACAGGCACGTACAGTAATGATATATACGGAGAAATTACCGTTTCTGAAAAAGATAGGGGACTCATTATAAAAATAGGTCCAAAGAAAATGAATGTATTTCTGAGACACTGGGACAGAGATATATTTATCTCTTCGTTAGATGGTAGTGAAGAAGGAGGATTTGCTACATTTCAAACAGATTATACACCTGAAGCTACAATCCTTACTCTGGATATACTCAACAAGGATGGATGCGGTGTATTTAAAAAAGTGAAGAAATAAATTCCAATAGTAAAACGAAGCAATACTGGATTGCTTCGTTTTACATTTCAGTTCACCGTGTCATAAATAGACTTTGTTTTTTTATAGGCATCACATTCGTTAAAATGTTCGATACAGTAATAAAAAACTGAATTTATATCCATTCCAATCATGTCAGTACAATAGCAGTCATACCAGTGATCTCTCATAAAAGGGCAAAAACTTATATTTTTAGATAATGTCTTATCCGGTTCTGTAATCATATCTAAAAACTCTGATACTTTCCTTTCAAATAGTCCTGTCCTGCAGTAGTGCAATTTAAAACAGACTTCAATCTTCCTCTAAAAGAGGAAAGTTTTGTTTCTTCATCTTCATCAAGTTTCTGTTTGTTCTGTTTTTTAGTCATAATACCGGTAATAATATCTATTTCCGAATAAGATGCTGTCGATACATTACCGGTCATAAATTTCATCATATCATCATGAGGCTTATAATGAAAAGGACTGTAATTTTCTTCGCCGGTTATATTAATTTCCCTCATAGACGTCCCTGGTTTATTATGTTCCTTTTTCAGAAACCCTTTATTGATTGTTCCTGATAGGGGAATGTTTTCTTCATATCTGTCAGACATGGCAAAGCTCCTCCTCATTCACTATTCACTTACTCTGATTACTGACTGGCAATATCTTCCATAGAATTAGAAAAAGCCGAAATCTGATTGGTATTTTCTATCTTTCCGCCACTCTGTGCATCTGATGAGATCTGAGTGCTATCATTGGTTCCGCTCTGCTGCTGTTTTATTACAAGAGCCTTCTGGATTATATCCAGTTTTGTATTGTTATCCAGTTGTGACGGACCGCCGGCATTTCCGCCGGTTTTTCCGGCATTACCTATTACACTGCCGCCACCACTTGATAGGCTCGTATATTCACTCTGTAATTCTTCAAGGGAATGGTCCGATGCCATTTTTTCTGCCATCTTATCATTTGATAAATTCTGCCCCTGATTATTACCATTCTGCTGTAACTGAGACATGGAATTATTTCCGCTGATCTGGGAATTAAGGTTATTTCCGCCGATTGCTCCTAACATAATAAAGTCCTCCTTTTAATCTGTTGTTATTATTTTTGTTTCCTGAGATGTTTATCTCTTTCATCGTTTATTGTAAAACACAATTATAAAGGAAGTTTTACGAAATTCTAACAAATTCTAACAAATTTCAACAAATTTTATACATGAAAGTAAATATAATTCACGGGGAGGCTCATGGACGGTTAAATTCTAAAAGTTATCTCTGCGCCTATCTCACCGGGATTTGCAAGCCATATATATCCTCCATGAAGAGTTATTATTTTTTTTACTATAGCTAGTCCCAGCCCTGTACCGCCTGTTTCTCTTGTTCTTGAGGCATCTTCTCTGAAAAAAGCAGTAAAAATTTTTTCTCTGTTTTCTTTCTTTATTCCCGGCCCGTCGTCTTTTATGGTAACAGAAAAATGCTCTTCCTCTTCCTTTTTTATGGTAATAGCAATAAGTCCGCCGGAATTGGAATATTCTATTGCGTTTAAAAGAAGATTTTCGAAAACCCTGGATAATCTGCTTTTATCGGCATATATTTCCGGAATATGATCGTTATTAACAATTTCTACCCTGAGATTATTCTTCTCCAGTAATAGCTGAAATTTCTGTATAATAACAGAAATAAGTTCCTCTATGTCAAACTTTTCTTTCTTTAATACATAACCTGTGTCTATTCTGGACAGATCCAGCAATTCTTTCAACAACCTGGACATTTCCTTGATATTTCTGGATAGTTTATCTACAACATCTTTATCCGGTAATTGATTGTTCTGTAAATCATCTTCTATTATATCCAGCGAAACCTGCATCCTGCTCAGAGGGGAACCCAGTTCATGAGATATATCCGATATAAGTTCTTTTTTACTTTCTATCATAAGAGACAGTTCATAGGCCATATGGTAAAAAGCTTCCGTAAGTCTGGCTATTTCATCACCGCTTTTCTGACGAAAATCCGTATCAATGGCAGAAAAATCTCCTTCTGAAATTTTAATGGCCTTTTTTGTTATTTCTTCAAGAGGTTTCGTAAGATATCTGGTGAGGGGATAAACCAGTATGGAAAGAGATATACTTATACCGAGTAATATTAAAATTGTAAACATATCCAGCATATGACGTTCCTCAGTTGCTATACTGGCATAAGGGAAATGAGAATTATTAACGGGGAAAACCAGAAAAGGTCTGTCATTTACAAAAAACACAGAAATACTATCTCTGGCGACTTCCAGAATTGTATTTTTATCTAATTTTGCCGGTATATCTCCTGTTTTTAAAAGAAGCTTCCCATCTCTATCATAAAGCCCTATAATAGAATTTGTTTTCCGTGCAATTTTATGGAGATCTTCATCAAAGGTCTCTCTATTACAGGATGTTAATACAAAATTTATGGTACTTACTATTGGCGCAGTAGTATGTTTAAGGTGAGGGGGGATTTTATTCAGTTTGAATAATATGTTTGGGATCATGACAACAAGGAACAGGACAACTGCAAGAAAATAAATATAAATTTTAATATAAAGCTTTGATACTTTAATCATTATTAGCCTCCCGAATAAATATACCCGACCCCCCATATCGTTTTTATAAACTCAGGGTTTTTCGGATCTTTTTCTATTTTCTGACGGAGGCGGCTTATATTTACATCAAGTGTTCTGTCAAACCCTGTTGATTGACCTCTTGCAAGTTCCATTATACGTTCTCTTGACAGCACTATACCTTTATGCTGAACGAAAATTTTAAGAAGGTCAAATTCAAGAGACGATAATTCCACCTGATTTCCCTTTATGAAAGTTTTCCTCTTTTCCGGATCAATTTGTATTGAGCCGGTACCTAAATGTTGCCCACCTCCTTTTTCATTTTCTTCCGTTCTTCCCGCAAAATGTTCTTTTCTTCTCAGAACTGCCCTTACTCTTGCAAGTAATTCCCTGGAATTAAACGGTTTTACTATATAATCATCTGCTCCTATTTCCAGTCCGAGTATTCTATCTATTTCATCATTTTTTGCAGTAAGCATAATAACTGGAAGATAACTATAACCGGCATTTATTTTTTTCAACACCTCAAAGCCATTCATATTCGGCATCATCACATCCAGAATTGCTATGTCAAACTTCTCTTTCTCAAGCAGAAAAAGCGCTACTTCTCCTGAAGTAGCTCTGGAAACTTCAATGCTATTTCGGGAAAAATAGATTTCAAGAAGTCCAAGTAATTCTACATCATCATCAATAAGTAAAGCCTTTATCATAAAAACACCTCGTTATTCTATACTGTAACTATTATAAGCAAAAATTTCCGAAAATAACAGCAAATTTACAAAGTGTTATATATTTTTACAATTTGTCATAAATTTAGTAATTAAGCTCACAAATAAGGAGAATCGTAACGCGTAACGCGTAACGCGTGACGGGTGGTTCGTGATGCATTACATAAAGTTGAGAGTTAAAAGTTGAGGGTTGAGAGTTTAAAATCAGTTAACCCTCAACTATAAACCTTAAACTATAAACTCCCTTCACCCTTCACGATTCTCAATTTTTATGGTAAAATACCAGAAAAAAGAAAGGATTTTAGAATGTCAGAAATAAAGATACCGGAAAATTTAAGACCGGAAAATCCATGTCAGAAATGCGGTCATAATGTTATAGTAGAAAGTATTCTTCAGGAAAGGTACGGAGAATACGGTTTCTGTAAAAAACCACTGGGAGCTGCTCTTGTCTGGACAGAACACGGATGGTTCAGTACAGCGACTTTAGAACCGGCCGGTGTGATTGTGGCATATATATGCAGAAAATGCGGATTCACAGAAATATATACAACAAACGCAGAACAAATCCCGATAGGTAAAGAACATGGCACAAGAATTATAAAAACAGAAAAATCTGACTTTCAAGATCTATGACAGTAGAAAAAGCAGTAGTAACAGGGAACAAACTGACAAAAAAATATAAAGATTTTACTGCAGTAGACTCAATCGACTTTGAAGTTCTACAGGGAGAATGCTTCGGCTTTCTTGGCCCCAACGGTGCTGGGAAAACTTCTACAATGAAAATGATCTATGGTTTTTCTCCTGTAACAGAGGGAGAACTTACTGTTCTCGGGATGAATGTAAGATCTTCCATGAGAGAGATTAAAAGCAGACTCGGCGTGGTACCACAGGAAGACAACCTGGATCCTGATTTAAATGTACTGAAAAACCTGCTGGTTTATGCAAGATATTTTGATATTACCGGGAATATTGCCCTTGAAACTGCACAGGAAAATCTGGAATTATTTCAGTTATGGGACAGGCGCCATAGCCGTATAAGGGAATTATCAGGTGGGATGAAAAGACGTCTGGTCATTGCAAGAGCACTCATAAACAAACCGGACCTTCTTATTCTGGATGAACCAACTACAGGCCTTGACCCTCAGGCAAGACATCTTGTATGGCAGAAGCTCAGACACCTTCGCAGACAGGGCACGACGATGATCCTTACAACTCATTACATGGATGAAGCCACACAGTTATGTGACAGACTGGTCGTAATGGATAAAGGAAAAATACTTGCCCTGGGGTCACCTCAGAAACTGATAGATACTTATGTAAAACCGGAAGTTCTTGAACTTCATATGAATGAAGAGATTAAAGGAGATATTTTGAAAAAATTACCTGAAAATCTCCAGATAGAAGATATTGGAGATACCCTTTATATCTACTGTAATGATGCGAACAGTTTAAGACAGACTATTTTTCTTAAAGGTGTGGACAGGGTTTTGCAGAGAAGTGCCACTATGGAAGATGTATTTTTAAAACTTGCAGGCCATACCTTAAATGAAGGAATTTAGATAAAAAATAGAATTTAATTAATAATCTCTTTCCTCGCGTCACGCGTCACGCGTTACGCGTCACGATTTAATATATTCGAGACCGATTTAACTATCATTCCTAAAGCAGGAACATGATCAAATGTTAAAAACATTACCGATAAACAGAGTTTCATACAGAGCACTGAGAGTGTGGCAGAGGAATTTCGATGTTTTCCTCATGCTGTGGAAAACAGAGTTCTGGCCTCCTCTTATAGAACCATTATTCAATCTTCTTGCCATGGGTTTTGGCCTGGGTGCCTATGTGACAGATATAAACGGTATGTCCTATCTTCAATTTATAGCACCGGCCTTCATAGCAGTCACTGTTATGTTCACATCCAGTTTTGAATGTACCTATGGTTCCTATGTCAGGATGGAATATCAAAAAACCTTCGATGCCATTATTGCCACTCCGGTAAACATAGAAGATGTTATAGCAGGAGAAATTCTTTACGGTGCTTCCCGGAGCATACTGAGTGCCATGGGAGTACTTTTCATTATTTCTTTATTCGGCCTGGTCAGTTCTCCCTGGGCTCTTCTTACACCTTTTGTAGCATTACTTGGAGGCATTATGCTTTCATCACTGGCCATGTTTGTTACAAGCATAGTTCCTTCAATCAATGAATTTAACTATTATTTTACACTCTGTCTTACGCCTATGTTTCTATTTTCCGATGTCTTCTTCCCTCTTCAGTCACTTCCTGAATGGATAAGATGGGCAGGATGGATTTCTCCTCTGACTCATGTCGTAAATATAGAAAGACTTCTTGTACTTGGCAGAATAGAACCGGTACTTATATATAATTTTCTTTATATAATAATATTCGGCTTTGTTCTGTTTAATATAGATCTGGTTTTTATGAGGAGAAGACTTATAAAATGATATGCTTTTTCGTAAGTGATCTTCACGGTTCAGAGGAACGTTACAGAAAACTGTTTACTGCTATAGAGAAAGAAAAACCGGAAGCAGTCTTTATGGGAGGTGATCTCCTGCCGTCAGGCATTGCTTCCATGATGTCTTCCACAAACCCGTCTCACTGGGATTTTATCAATGATTTTCTTGCACGAGAATTTTCGCTATTGAAAAATATATTAAAAGATAAATATCCCGATGTTTTTCTCATACTGGGAAATGATGACGGAAGATTTTATGAAGCTTCCGTCATGGATATAGCGACAGGAGGCTTATGGAAATATATTCATATGAGAAAGATATCTTTCAAAAATTTCAATATCTACGGCTATTCCTATGTGCCTCCAACACCTTTCAGATTAAAAGACTGGGAAAGATATGATGTTTCAAGATATACAGAACCGGGATGTCTATCTCCTGAAGAAGGCATTCATTCCATTGCAGTATCGGAATATGAGACAAAATATTCTACCATACAAAAAGATCTGAATAATCTGGCAGGTGAAGATAACCTGGGAAAAGCAATCTTCCTCTTTCATGGCCCTCCTTATAAGACTGCTCTGGACAGAGCCGCTCTGGACGGAAAAATGATAGACTATGTCCCTGTAGATACCCATGTAGGAAGTATTGCCATAAAAAATTTTATAGAAGAAAGACAGCCTCTTATTACTCTACATGGACATGTCCATGAATCGGCACGCATCACAGGATCATGGAAGGAAAAAACCGGAAATACTAACTCTTTTACTGCTGCCCATGACGGGCCGGAACTTTCACTGATAAGACTTGACCCTGAAAATCCTGAAAGAACTACAAGGGAGTTGCTTTAAAGTAATCTAAAAGGGTGGCAATATATTTTCCCGAATAACCATAGGCTCCCGTTACGGCATATATATTTATTCCACTCATATTTTTATCCTCTGGCTAATTGCTTTTTTGTTAAATGTGACAAGGTCGAGTTAAATATTTAATATTTTTTCCCTTCACTCTTCACTAATTATAGTTAATTTCATAACTTATTAGAATTTAAGTTATCGTGACGCGTAACGCGTTACGCGTCACGGGTCTAATCCCTGCGCATCACGCATTACGCATTACGCATTACGAGGTCATTATTTATAGATAGTTATGAAATTAACTATAAATATATGAATAATTATATCAAATTTTTATTTATAAAAATATATTTTTATGATAAAATGCATGGTATTGAAAATTTATATTAAAAGGAGAAATATTATGTATAAAAAAACAAACATGTTAATTACAATTATAGTTTCTATAGCAGTCATAACTACTGCAGTCATAGCAGCTCAGAAAAATCTGAAACTTTTTATGAACGGCAAAGTTGCCTCAGATAACGTAAGAATTATAGACGGCCGGGCCTATGTTCCACTGAAAGATGTAGCTTCTGCATTTAACATGGTACTTACTGAAAAATCCGAAGGTTATGAGCTATCTGTGCCTGGAGGAACTTACCAGGTTGATGGAGTAAAACAGGGGAAAATAGGTGATGAATTGTTCACGGGAAAATGGAAATTTCAGGTTCTGAGTGTGGAACAGGTGGAAGGAGAATACAGGGAAAAATACTATCAGGCAGGAAAAACTATTAAACCACAGGGCGCAAATGATGTACTTTTACTCGTCCATTGCAGGATAAAAAATGGATTAAAGAAGGCACAGACACCTGTTCTTACAGAACGAATTCCAGGTAACACCGCTCTTGCCGATGAAAACGGCCAGTCCTACCCTCCTGTTGACTATGATGCGAGACAGGGATCTGATAAAACCCAGAGTTATGCAGCAGCATCATTACTTCCTGGAGCATCTATGGATTTCACTCTCGTTTTCAGTATCCCGAAAGAAACAAAAGCAAAAGCTCTTGTATTTTCTCTTTTAACCTATCCAGGTGATGTAGGAAAAAAAGAAACTGTAGACGTAAGGATCAACTTTTCTAAAGAATAAGTAATAAAAAATACTGTATTATTTATGAGGTTATGGTAAAATATTGGAAATTTTTATCAGTACAATACTCTTTATTATCAGAAAGGGTGTAAGTAAAGGATGCAAAAAATTGACAGAGAATATGTAGGCATATGGCATATTTATAGAACGGATATATGGAGTGATGAAGATGCATCCATGAAAACCTTTATAAAAGTTAACGAAGATGGCGCAGGATCGTTTCAAATAGGTCTTGTTTCCGGGGAAATTGATGGAACAGCAACTTATTATCCGGAAGGAAAAAGATTTGAATTCAGCTGGCTTGGAAGAGATAAAACAAGCCAGGCATGCGGATGGGGATGGTTTAAAAAGAAAGATTTTGACACAGTAGACGGTTATATAAAGATTCATCTTGGAGATGAGATGAAATTTGCTGCAAAGAGACTGAGAAGCAAATCAGGATTTTGAGAAAATTTCGATGGGCGGTTTTTTTTCAGTCAATTAACTCAAGAATATTTTTAACAACTTTCATTAAATCTTATCAGTGACCAGTAATCTTCCGGTCACTGATAACCGGTCACTGTATTACTGTTCAAACAGCACAGTAGACAGATACCTTTCTCCTGCATCAGGCAGTATTACGACAATGGTTTTACCTTCAAATTCATCCTGTCCTGCAAGTTTTATCGCTGCTGCAGTTGCTGCTCCGCAGGAAATTCCGCACAGGATTCCTTCTTCTTTTGCAAGTCTTCTTGCAAATTCCACTGCATCTCCATCGTGAACAGTTTCTACCTTGTCAACCAGTGACAGATCAAGTGTATCAGGGATAAATCCCGCACCTATACCCTGTATTTTATGAGATGACGGTTTTAATTCGTGACCTGCAAGTTTCTGCGTTATTACAGGACTTGCTGCCGGTTCAACTGCAACAGAGAAAATATTTTTACCCATTTTATGCTTGATATATCTGGATATTCCACTGATAGTTCCGCCTGTGCCGACACCTGATACGAGAACATCTATATGTCCGTCTGTATCGTTCCATATCTCAGGGCCTGTAGTTTTCTCATGTATTGCAGGATTGGCAGGGTTTTTAAACTGCTGCGGTAAAAAATACCTTTCACTATCACTTGCAGCAATCTCTTCTGCTATTCTGATTGCACCCTTCATGCCTTCCAGCCCCGGAGTAAGTATCAGGTTTGCACCGAACATTGAAAGCACCTTCCGTCTTTCTATACTCATAGTTTCCGGCATGGTAAGAGTGAGTTTATAGCCGCGGGAAGCACATACATAGGCAAGAGCTATGCCGGTATTTCCGCTTGTAGGCTCAATAACCTCCACTCCCGGTTTAAGTAGCCCTTTTTCTTCTGCATCCCATATCATTGATGCACCTATACGGCATTTTACGGAATAAGCAGGATTTCTACCTTCAATCTTTGCAAGAACCGTAGCTTTACATCCTTTTGTTATCCTGTTAAGCCTCACAAGAGGAGTTTTACCTATGGAAAACGAATTATCACTGTATATATTCATATGTACACATCCTTTCTTATTGAGTTGAGTGTTTATTGTGGTGAAAATAAATATTTGCTCTCGTAACGGGTAACGCGTAACGCGTGACTGGTGGTTCGTAATGGGTGATGCGTATTTCATCTCCGGGGAGTTTAATAAAATGCCTTACCCTTCACCCTTTCACTTTTCACTCTTTCACTTTTCACTCTTTCACTT
>CAYSLJ010000121.1:11413-21651 GCA_964431735.1 uncultured Synergistia bacterium
TCACTCTTTCACTTTTCACTCTTTCACTTTTCACTCTTTCACTTTTCACTCTTTCACTTGACTATGCCCCCTTCGGTAAGACTGTATTTTAAAATAAGCTCCATCGTCTTTCCGGCAAGTTCTCCTGTCATATTGGCCCAATGTTCATCATATTTCTTCACACGACATTTCATATGTTTAATCGCTCCGTTACAGCAGGAAACATTACAGGTATGTTTAAACCATCTATGAAGTTCTTCGCAGGCAGCTTTAACCCTATAATCATTCGGCGATTTTTTTCCGATGATAAAGCCTATGGCCATTACTCCACCGCTTACTGCGCCGCAAAAACAGCCTCCATATCCCATGCCGACAGGTAAACGGGAAACAAGATTTATTTTCTCTTCTGTCAGAGGATTGCCAAGTAAATCATTTATTGAATAGAGGATTGCCAGGGAACAGTGTGTTCCTCCCTTATATAAATTAATAGCTTTTTTCCTGGCCTCATCAATAATGTTTTTCTCCACCTCCGTAAAATTCTTTAAAGAGAAAAAGGGGTTATAAGGAAGTTTTTCAAGACCCTGAATAAAATAAACTTCTTAAATTCATCTTTTCTACCGGGTTTTGCATCACCTTTTCCTTTAAAGTGAGATAAACACGTTCTATATATATACATATACGCTTCTCGTGACGTGTAACTCGTGACACGAGGTTTTTACATATCAGTTTATATAGAATAGTCCAGAAAATCCTCTTTATTTTTTTCGTCCATATTAACAATATCTCTGAGATTCAATGAATTAAGAGTTTCAGCCATTTTATCCCCCAGAATGGACCAGACCTTACGGGCTGTACAGAAACCGGCTCTATTGCAGGAAGAAGGATGTTCGGTGCACTCTACAGGAGTAAAACTCCCCTCAAAAACCTCTACTATATCTTTTACCGTAATGGTAAAAGGTTCTCTTGCAAGCACATAACCGCCGGAAGATCCCCTGATAGGAGTAACAAACCCTCTGGCTTTAAGGGAAATAACTATCTGACTCAGATATTTCTCGGATATATCTTCTTTTATGGAAATATCTTTAAGAGACACAGGACCTTTCCCGTATTCCAGAGCCAGCTGAAACATTAACCTTAATCCGTATCTTGCCTTTGTAGATAGTTTCATAAATATGATAAATAGAAACAATTTTATATGTTTCTATCAGTTATCCCCTTTCTTTATAGATCATACACTAGTAATACTATCAATTTAGTAGTATTTATACTATATAATAAAACAAATTAATTGTCAAGGGTATATACACAGGAAGGTATATTCGAAATATTAAATTTCCAGAATATGAAAGGAAAATCTAAACCTTATCAGGTAAAGCAATTTATAAAGCTGATAGAAAAATATGATCTTGCAATGTTTAATATTTCTGTAAGGCCAATCAGCCTGACTTACTCCCGGTTCATTTGCAGGAATAAGTCAGCTACAATCTACAGGTTACTTATAAAATAACCCCTTCAATGTCATCTGGTCAATCGGATTTTTCCATATTTTTTCTTTTACATTTAAATAAACCTGTTCAATATATTTATAGGGACATTCGGAAGATACGGCACATTTATCGCAATTCCAGCAGTTAAGAAGGTCATTATTCAGATCATAGTTAACAACATTTCTTACAAGATTATCTGTATCTTTAAAGGTAGCCAGGATATCATCTATTATATAATCATCATAAATTCCTATAAGAATATCTCTTATCTTTTCCAGATTTTCAGGATACTCTTTCGACAGAGCCAGAAATTCCCTGAGTGCATGGAGTTGTCTGGGAAGTGCTTCACACTCTCTGGCAAGTCCGTTTACAAATTCGCAGTATGATTTACAGGCTTTATCAAAATCTCTTAAATTATAATAGAGATAAGTCATAAAAACATTGAGGCTCATTTTATTCAATGGATTTTCCTCAAAAACATAGGGGGCAGGAGCATATTCTCCCAGAAGATAAAGTTTTTCTCCTTCCCGCCTCATAAATGACAGAAAAGATTCCATATCGACGGAAAGTTCTTTCAATTCAGTTTTATTAAGTTTATCCAGCCTGCTTAAATAATTCATTCTCGGAATATTTCTCACAAGCATATCCCATTTAAGATGATTGAAGAATTCCTCAGACAGACCGGGGATTATAATCTGATAGGAGTTAAATCCCATGAAAGAAACATCTCTTACAAACATATTATAACCCATATCCTTTACAAGACCCTTTACAGAGGTGAATCTTTCCTTCTGATTTGAATTCTTCATATCAGGAAAACCTTTAAATTCGTAGGAAAATTCATTATCAAAAATCTTATGGGAACAATGGCCGTATCCCCTTGTAGTATACCAGAGATAAAGTCTTTCATATTCTTCTTTATCAAAAACAGGCACTGTATTTATGGGAGCAAGGAGATCATCATAAAATATTCTGCGACCCTGGAAAAATTCCGTAAGACATCTTTCAAGAGCAATAGCCATATCAGGGTCAGAACCGAATTTGAAGGCATATTTGTTTTTATCCTTAAATATAACTACTGTTCCTATAACAGGGAAACCAAGACCAAGAGAACAGTCTTTCACTATAATCTTATAAAACCCTGTCTCTTCAAGCATTTTAATTAAATTATACTGATAGGGCGCACGGTCTTTAAAATATTCATGACAAATAGTAGGAGGAGTGAGTTCCCGAAAATAAATCTCTGCCTGAACATGGCGCTCGAATATTTCACATATACCCTGGGTAATAGCCTCCTGTGGACTATTGCCTCCGCACATGCCGTTTGTGCTATAAATATACCAGAAAAAACGATAAGGAAGATATTCCAGTCTGTCTTCATTCACATTATAGTAAGGAATAAAAGGAAATTCTTTATTTTTATCTGCCATATATTCTCTGTATTTATCCCACAGATCACCGGTAGAACAATTATATACATAAAGGTGGCCTTTCTTAAAATCCTCAGGTAAAGGCGGATACTGGCTCGACGGGAGTAATTTCTCATAAACATCATAAATGAATCCGAATTTCTTCATGACTTCAGGGCTGATTTCATAGGGACTGATGAGCACCTGATTCTGCAGCCTTTCCAGCAGTTCTGCAAGACCGCTTGCAAGGGATAGTTCCTCTGTAATACCCTTTCCGTTCACGCCAACAGGCGTATCCTGTATGCCTACTCTGCAGGAATATAAGGAATTAAGGGCATTACCTGCTGTCTGCTTGCAGGCAATAATCCTGTTCTCTTCTAAAATAGCCTTTAATTTCTTTATTGTCTCTTCCGGATTAAGCTCTTTATAATGTTTAACCATAGGACCTCCTTACAATCGTGACGCGTGACGTGTGACACGTCACGTAAAAATAATAAATTCATGTAAATCTCTGTCTTATTACCGTTCCAGGTAAGTCTGATAACCATTTTATCAGCTTCTGCCAGACAGGCTCTTACGAAGAAAAAGAATTTGCCTTATTTAATTTGTTTTACAGACAATAAATTAACCCTTCCTGAAAACTGCTATGACCAATTGGTCACAACAAAGGATGAAAATTTCTTCTTCCCGTCACGCGTTACGCGTGACGATTCTCATATAAATCATTGTCCTGTAGCCTTTAAAGCCTTTTCAAGACCATCTTTTGCCACCGTATCTTCAGGATTAATGGAAAGTGCTTTATTGAAAGAAGTGACTGCATCTTTATATTTTTTCTGATAATATAAGGCCGTTCCTTTATCACTCCATGCAACACCATAGGCAGGATCAAGCTGAATTGCTCTGTCAAAACATTGTATTGCTTCATCATATTTTTTTTGAGTCAGTAAAATATAACCTTTATTATCCCATATTATACCTTTACTAGGATCAATTTCAAGGGATCTGTTATAACATTTAAGGGCTTCATCGTATTTTTTCTGACTGTCCAGAGCGAGTCCTTTATCATTCCATGTAAGAGCATCAGACGGGGAAAGCTCCAGAGATCTGTCGAAACATTTTATGGCTTCATCATATTTTCCCAGCTGTGACAGAGCATATCCTTTATAACGCCACGTAATGGCATTATTACCGTCAATTTTCAATGCTTCATCATAAGCAGTGACAGCTTCATTATATTTATTCAGTTTTGATAGAACATAACCTTTAGCACTCAGAACAAAACCGTTATTTGTCTGAAGTTCCAGAGATTTATTATAACACATCAGAGCATAATCATATCTTTTCTGGGAACTTAAAGAAAAACCTTTATTATACCATGTTATGGCATTAAGAGTATCGTATTCAAGAGACTTATCAAAACATTTTATGGCATCATCATGATTGCCCTTTGAAGACAGAACGAGCCCCTTTTCATTCCACGTTGCAGGCTGATTTGGCTCAAGAGACAGAGATTTATCGAAACATTTTATTGCTTCATCATAGTTATTTTTACTATATAATGCTTTTCCCTTATTATACCAGGCAATTTCCAGTTTTTGATTCAATTTCAATGCTTCATCATAACGTTTAATGGCTTCATCGTATTTTCCCTCTCTGGCTAAATCCAATCCCTGATTGTTCAAAGCAATAGCTCTTTTTTCTTCATTACATGAAATATTTAACGATAAAATCAGAGACATGATTAAGACAGACAAAAGTGTTTTAACACTCATAAAAAAACCTCCTGAAAACATTAATTACTGACCTGAACATCATTATTTTCATATTCCCTTTATGTCTACCTAAGTACCGCTCCAAATAAGTTCGTAACCATTTTATCAGCTTCTGCCTGACAGGCTCTTACAAAGAAAAATAATTTGCCTTATATCATTTGTTTTACAGACAATAAATTAACCCTTATTTAATTTTTAATACTATAGAAAAAACGAATTTTTCTTCTCCAGAGCCTGCCAGGCAGAAGCTTTTTATGGGTACCCTTTTACCTGTTACGGTACTAAGTAATTATGAAATATCATATTTATTGCCTTGCAGATTTTATGCCATTTTTAAGAACAAGTGGTCTGGCTGCATCTGTTACTGCTCCAATCTTTACAGCATAGCTGGTTTTTCGGGCAATATCCTCATCTGTTACTATATGGACATCCAGAAGACCATCTATTTTATAACCGGTACGTAAAAAATTCAATTCACTCAAACAGTAACTCCAGCCATTAAGCCATGAAAGAAGTTCCATTTTCTGTTTTTCCGAGCCATTGAAATGAACCAGAAGATCAATATCACTGCCAGGGCCGGCCATAGCATTTTTTGCACTGCCAAAAACATACATAGCTCTGACAGAAAATTTAGCAGGATCCAGGTTTGCAGCTATACGTTCTGCCATATAAAGACGCCAGCGCCAGTACTCTTCACTCTGCTGTTCTACATATTCTTTTGTTTCTTCACTTATATCTCCGATGGATTTCGGTTTACTTAATATACCAAGTGCTTCGTCCAGATCTGCATTCATAAATATCTTCAATACCATACCATCTGTGCTTTTCGGCACATCAATTACATGGACTGTATGAGAAATAAAAGCATAGTCCGATAAAATATCGGGAAGAATATTATGAGAATGCTTTAAAAATCTTTCATTAAATATTATACCTTCATCATCGGGATAAAGAGGCAGATAGCGTATAGAAGATTCCACAAGATCCTGAAAAAAATGAGTGCCAAAAGAAAGATCGGGAAGATAATGCCCTTTTTTTCTGGCTATTTCAATTAATACTGACGTATTATTTATATCTGAATAAGTAACATTCACGCCCAGTTTAATATCTCCTCTGCTTCCCCATCTTCCGGGCCCCATAAGTATAAACTGCCTTTTAGGCAACAGTTTATTCAATTTACCTACAGCAGCAGCAACAGCATTTAAATCACTGAGACTGGAAAGTTTATTATAATTCTCCGGATCTACATAGACTATATGAGTAATATCAGGTACCTTACCGTTGGACACATAACGTTTAGCAGAAAATATAATTTTTTCTTCAGGAACATCTTTCGGTATTGCTGAAGCTACGGCACCTTCTCCAAAGCTCTGAGGTCTGCACTGGAGAAGATAAAAATCTTTACCGTCAGAAGCAAACTCTATATCTACAGGTGTATCGAGTGTTTCTCTGAGTAAATCAAGAATAGTTTTTACCTGTCTGACAAAATGTGTATTATTAATCAAACCTTCAAAAGTGACGAGAAGATCATGTTCTTCCAGATCTATTTCGAAGCCCATAGGAATTCTCAAATGATTATGCTCATAAATAGAAAAAACCTGATTTATTGCAGGATAATCATTACCATATTCTTTTAAAAGATGTTTTATCTCAATTGTTTCAAATTTCTTCGTTTCCATATTTATTACATCAATCTTATTCGGAGCATAACGGGCAGTTTCTTCTACAGACATATTTACTTTAAGTCCCGGCTGTCCGGGAGCAATAAGTTTGGGATAATCATCACTGACTCTGTCTACTGCTCTTGTGCCGAGTCCCGGTACAAGCCTTATGAGTCCGTCCTCTCTCTTGATACGAGGGGACCATCGAAATTCATTGTTACTGAAAGCAACACCTGCAAAAGCAGGAAGAAAATATTTTCCCACCCTGGTTCCTACAACTTCCTGAATCATTATCCCCATTTCTTCGTAAAAATCAAGGAGTCCCCTTTCGGCACGGTATTCTATAGGATCTGGCCCCAGTGTTGAAGCATATACTTCTTCAATAGCATCTATAATGGCTTCAAGTCGTTCTTTTTTAGTTCCCTGGTTTGCAATAAATAAACTCTTGTATTTGCCGGAAAAAGCTGTCCCCATTCTGTCTTCAAGAAGACTTGAACTTCTTACTATAAGAGGCCTGTCTTCAAAGTCATCCAGTGCCATAGAAAGGCCTTTAACTATTTCAGGGGATAAATGAGAATTTTTAAAAACCTGTATAATATGAGGATATTCCTGACGGACCTGATCTATTTCCTTGTATTTCTGTTCTACTACATCTTCAAGATTGTTATAACGGAAAAAACTCAGCAGGCCGTCAGAAGTTATATACCATGTTTTAGGACTTTTCAAATTTTTAAATAAATCTGCATGTTCCGATGATTTTTTGATAATCTTCATGGCAAGAAAAAGGCCGGCACTTTTACCACCCAGTTTGCCATGCCCTTTCAGAGGTAATATTATCCTCTGAAAAAGCTCGTAAAAATCATCTATATTTATATAATTTTTTGCAACATTAATAAACTGAAGCTGATCTGTAAAAAAACGACGTATCAAAGACACGCGAAGACCTTTCTCTACGAAAGGAGGAATATCCAGATCATCTATACTGATCTGCTTGTAACGCCTTATAGCATCTGCAATCTCAGTAATAAGAGAATCCGGATTTTCAAGGGTATTAACCAGAAAACTTGACTTATCCTCTTTAATCCATTTTTGAATACAAAAGAGTATCTCCTCATCACTGAGCGACTGTTCTGCAATAGCAAAGGTTTTATCTGTCAGTTCTCTTGCATTTGAAATAACTTTTTTCTGTACAGGTCGATTTTCATCCAGTTCTTCCCCGATATCTATTGAAATATTCTGAAGCAGTATACAGGCCTGAGTAATTCCACTCCGGCAGAGATAATTCATCATTTTTCTTGTAATACCCATAATGAGATTCTGATCTGTACTGCCCAGGAGTTCCAGTATAACTTTCCACTCGGCCTTCCTGTTTTCCAGAATATCCTTTTTTATTCGTTCCATCTCTGAAAGAGATTGTTCAAGGCGCCTCTGCATGATAAAATGAGCCAGTCTTTCCGAAATAGTATTTAATAACTTGCGCTCTTCTTTAAGGAAAGGTCCTTCGTCCTGTCCGGGCATTTCTTTTACATAATAAACCTCTATAGTTCCTGCAGATTTCCCCTGACATATAATATTTGTTTTCAAAACCCATGGTGTTTCCTTAAAATCAGATAAAGAATAATAAACCTGTTCATAAGAGATTCTCACCTGACACAGCTCAGGATATTGCCAGCCATGAGGCATAACTTTTATTATAGAATTGAAAATCTCTTTTATGGTAACACCCGGCCTGGTAAGCAATTCCTCTATCTGATAAAGACAGGTCAGTTCTTTAAATCTTTCCTGAAGTTCAACTATCATTTTATTTACAGGTTTATCTCCGTCACTCATAAAAATCTCCCTTCAACTCTATATATTTAATTTCCGCCTTCACTTCTATACCAGTCATAAAGTTTTTTAGACTCAGATTGTTCATAAGGGGTCCTTTTCTCATTCCATTCCAGTTTCCACGCCATATCTATATAATATTTTGCATCTACAGTGTCTTTTAAAGCGAGATAACAGCTTGCCATCCAGATATAATTCATATAATAATTCTGATCCAGTGACAGAAGATAATTACATTCTGCAATAGCCTCACTGTATCTCCTCTCATTATAAAGGGGAACTATTTTGTTATTAATAGCATTATCGCAGTAATTCCTGCTGGATGTTTTATAATCTATCTGTGCAGTAGCTGTATAGGAAGGTACATATCCTGTATTTACTCCCGGCGTTTTATATTTTACCGGCCGCCTGGTAGGTATTTTTTTGGGCACAGCAGTTGGAATGACAGGAGTTTCAATATATACAGGTTCTGTCGGTATAACCTTGAATGATGTCGGTTTTACTTCTGCTACAGCGGTAATGGTAGATTTCTTTACAGGTTCGGGGGAAGGACTGAGTTTTTTTACAGGCGTATCCATAGCCACAACAACAGGAGTAATGACAGGAGTGGCATGGATAACAGTAGGAGTGACAGAAACATTAAGTTTATGAGAAAATTTCAGGGCATAAATAATGCCAAAGATACCTGATATAAACACGGTAATTACGGCAAGGGATAAATATATTACATGGGAAACTTTCAGAGAAAGAAAACCCGTATCGGAGGGCTTTTCTCTCCTGTCTGCTTTATCTTCTTCTACCGGGGATTTTTCTTCGAGCTGTTTATCTTTTAATTCTTTTTCGACCTCTTCAACGACAACAGATTCGTCGTGAGAAATATCTTTTTTATCCTCCGTTACGGCTTCGGAAAGAACTGTTTCCAGCATAGCAGGAATATCAGAAGACGGAGTAGACAACACCTTTTCCACTATGGAAGGAATTTTATCTGATTGCGTGGAAATCAAATGTTCAGGTATATAAGTTTTATCTGGTATATATATTTCTTCTCTCGTATCTATTATTTTTCTTGTCTTACCATAACCGCAGAAAGAGCATATACTGTCCGCACCGATTACTTTACCGCAACTTTTACAGTATTCATTACCAGAAACAGTTTCCTCTATTACCGGCATAACAAGCCCCACTGCTATATCTTTATCAACATCGTATTCCAAACAGTCATCAGGGGGTTTTCTCATATCATATCCGCAGAAAATACATGTTTCTTTTCCAGCCTCAAGCTCTTCTCCGCATTTTGAACAGTACTGGGCAGAAGAAAATTTCTTCTCTACTTTTTTTGCATCTGTTATTTTTTTTGTTTTTCCATAACCGCAGAAAGGACATACTGACTTACCTGCCCTTACAGGGTTACCGCATTTTTCACAGAGCTGTGACTCCTGGACATTATCTTCTCCTGTACTATCTTTCCGGGAACAATGATTGCAAATATTTTCCCATGATGACATTTCTTTACCACAGGTCGGACAGTATTTACCGGAAGATAAATCTTCTGATCTGGAGCGAATAGTCACTATTCTTTTTATCTCACATACTGCACAGTATTTCTTGTTCTGGGGTACAGGCTTATTACAGGTCAGACAGGTGTTAGTTAATTTATTTGTTTCCTTATGTACATCAATATTACCGGACTTTTTCTCATAGCCGCAGTAAGAACAAAATTTCTTACCTTCTATAATTATCTTACCACAGTCAGGACAATATTCCTGTGGTTTATTTTTTTCAAAAGGCATTTCATAACCTTTCTATCTGCCAGGGGGATTGTAAAAAATAATATATCATATTTAAAATCGTGACGCGAAGAAAATAACTATAATTTGACAGAGTTATTTTCTTACAATCCATGAGAATTTATTTTATACAATTATAACAAAAAATTCCTTTTCTGTATATATATTTCCTGTCCATCTTAATAGTGAATAGTGAGTGGGAAAGTCCACTTCTACTTACTACTCACCACTCACTACTCACTTAGAGCCTATCCGAAAAGTAATCAAATACCTTCCGGTGTGTGAGGCTCTTCCGAAAAATCTATAATCCTCTTGC
>CAYSLJ010000122.1:0-5416 GCA_964431735.1 uncultured Synergistia bacterium
ACACCTTATTTTTTTTAACTTTTAAAATTCAAATTCAGTAAACTCACGCTAGATGATATAGAGAAACAGCTAGACAAGCAAAAACTTTCTACAAATAAGGATTTTCTAAAAAAGAGAATGATTATAGTAGAACCAGTATTTGGAATTATTAAACATGTTATGGGCTTTCGGAGATGGACATTAAGAGGTCTTGAGAATGTGAAAGCTCAATGGGCAATGCTTTGTTCAGTATATAATCTAAAGAAATTATATAAGAACTGGCTTTCAGGGAAAATTCTACTTGCTTGTTAAAATGAAATTATAGGAAAAGGAGTAAGATAGTTCATAAAATATATGTGAGGAAAACTGAAGTTTTCCTCTACAAAGGAGCTTTAAACAGGTTGAAATTTTTCAAAAACCTGATTTAATAGATATTATAAAAATTCGTGAGGCTTTTTGAGACAGCCTCCGCGTCACGCGTTACGCGTCACGAAGCACTTAATTTCTAATAAGTTATGAAACTAACTATAATAATTAAAAAATTATCCGCCTAATAGAAACATAAAAGGGAATATTTATTTCGTCACGGTATCAGGTAAAAGACAATATTGTTATAGCTTATTATTAATAAAGGAATTTTTAATAATATGTCTTTTACCCTGAGACCTTATATTTACGGAGATGAGCATGAATAAATCATATGTAATTTCTGTCAAACGTAACGGGAATTACAGGATTTTGTTAAATGCTTACAGGGGAAAAATAAAACGGAGGTGTTTTTATGAGAGTAAAATTGATATGTATTGTCTTTTTACTGATTATGCTTAATATGACTGTTTTGTACGGAGAAGAAAATGTAAAAAACACGGAAAAAGCAGTGGGCGATACGGGAACCGATAAACTTACGGAAGAACTTTCAAGTGATGATGCGAGTGTCAGAGAAAAAGCCATTGACAGGATTTTTTCCGAAGCAATTGCAACAGTAAAGGAATCTGTTAAATTTTCTACCGAAAAAGGAAATGTAACAGATAGCGAAAAAAAGATTGTAGATTTAACCATGAATGTTCTGGAGAAATATGCGGAAAAATCTTCTGATATAAAAGGAGAAATAAAAGGTGATTTAAATAAATTACTTTCTGATCCCGATACAAGAGAAATAATAGCTCCGTTCATAGGTGTTTTCCTCCAGGTAATTAAGGAGGAAGTTGCCAGGGAAAAAGTTTCCGGTGAAAAATCTGAAGGAGCGGTAGATAAATCGTCTGATAAAAAGTAATTTATATAATCGTGATACGTGACGCGTGACGCGAGAGAGAATACTATTCATTCAATTATAGCCGGTTCTAAAGTTCTGTTAAATGAGCAGTGAGTGGGAAAAGTCCCACCAGTTCACTGCTCATTCTTTTTGACCTGTATTATATTATCTAAAAAAATTCTTTTTTATGGGAATTTTTTGAAATCCTTTACGACTGAATAGGTGAGAAGAAAATTTTAAGGAGGTATCGCAATATGTCAGACAAACAGAAGTTCTTCAATCCTGTTACGGTAATTAAAAACTGGCCTCTCTCCGTCAGGATAGGTGCCGGTATAATTCTTATAATGTTTATAGCAGGAGGATTGTTATATAATAATTATCTTTTTAACAGACAATTGATTTCTATTTACAATAATACCATAGAAGTAGACGAGATTGATCAGATGAGGAATATATTGAGTAATTCAGGATATAAAGAAGGAGTGGATTTCTCCGTTCAGACAGCAGATAAAAAATCTTTTATTCTCGTCAGAAGAGATCTGGCCGGTACCGTACAGGATCAACTTGCCGGCGAAGGACTTCCTTCCAGTGAAGTTAATGTTCCTGAAACAGGTTTCAGTTCGACACAGGATCAGATAGAAGATGCCCGGAGAATTGAACTTGAGCAGAGGATTGCAAGAGACGTGAAAAATATGGAAGGTATAAAGAAAGCCACTGTCCGTATAGTTCCTCCCAGAGATTCTCTCTTTGAAAACGAAGAAGGCAAACAGCCTGCAAAAGCTTCTGTTTATATAGAGACAAAAAACGGTTATAAAATAAACATCGGTAAAACAGAGAGTATTATGGCACTTGTATCCAATTCCTTTCAGGGACTTGAGAAAAAGAATGTAGTGGTAGTAGATGAAGATGGAAAAATTCTTTCGGATTCAGTAATAGCAGGTGATGACCCCAATGGAAGTCTCCCTCTGGATGTAAGACAGGCAAGACAGTATGAACTTCAGGAAAAATATACAAAGAATATCCAGGAATTCCTTGACGGTATACTCGGTGAAGGCAATTCAAAGGTTCTTGTCAATGTATCCCTTAATTTTGACGGTGTAGAAAGAATGATGACCGTTTACGGCAATCCCGGCAGTACAGCCGGAACAATGCCTCAGCCACAGGAAAGTAACGACGGAATTATTACCATAGGAGGCCGTTCAATAGGACAGGTCAATCAGGACGGAAGCTTCAGACCATGTGGAGATGAAGTTGTACCGGAAAGTAATGGAGTACATGTATTGAGTATGGAGAGACTGAGAGAAAAATATAATAAAGGTAACGGAGAAACTATATCAGCTACAGGTGCCGGTTATGATAAGATAGAAGAACGTTTTAATTATCAGCTCAACAGTTATCAGACAAAGATTGTTCCAGCAACAGGTAAAGTTGAAAAAATATCTGTTGCCCTTGCACTGAATAATGTGCCTGAAAAATATATATCAGACCTCAAGGATGTTGTAGGTGCCTCTATAGGTATTGATGAAAGCAGGGGAGATTTTATAAGTGTTATAAATAAACCTATGCACACAGTTCCTCAGGTAGCTATGAATAGACCTAAGATAACTGCTGTAAATCCGGTTAATTCGAAAACTTTTGTATGGACCGGTGCTTTTATAATAATGGTCTGTCTTTTAATATACGGTCTTTATATGATAAAAGAGAAAAAGAGTAATAATATAAAAATGAAACTCTGCCTTACAGCAGGGCCGTCTACAGGGATTAATTCTATTACGGATCTTATAAGTGATAAAGGCGGAAGAACAGTAGCACCTTCCACATTCAAATCCTTTGACCGTTTGACCAGTATGGCAAAGGAAAAGCCAAATAAAGTAGCGGAATTATTGAAAACCTCATGGATGGCTGATAAAGGGGCGTAATGGGTGATAGGGCCAATGGGGCAGCATATTACTGAGTAAAATATATGCTTTCGTGACGGAAAGAACTTCAGGGACGAGATAATAGCTCGTCCCTGAGTTGTTTATAGTTAGTTTCATAACAATCCATACTTAATGACCTCGTAATGCGTAAAGCGTGATGCGTGATACGCAGGGATTAAACCCGTCACGCGTTACGCGTTACGCGTCACGACAACTTAAATTCCAATAAGTTATGAAATACACTATAAACTTTTTTGCATAGATAACTGCATCACTGAAATTTATCTGTGCAAAGGAGCATAAACATGGAAAAATATAATTGCTGAAGGATTTGTTTGATAATTTTTGAATATTGTAGTCAGTTATATTGTAGTTCATGACAAATTACAGATAATCCACGCGTCACACGTTACGCGTCACCCGTTACGAAATAAAAAAAAGGCGGTGTTATTATGGCATTACACACATGTAAAACATGCGGCGCAGTCGCTCCTGACACGGGGCATCTCTGTGAACCGGTTGAAGCAGATAAAATATATGTATGTGATTACTGCGGAGAAAAAGCTGCTCAGAAGGCCCATCTCTGTAAACCGAAACTGGCAAAAATCAGTTATTACTGTGAAGCCTGTGGTAGGTCTGCAGTAAAAGAAGATGAATTGTGTAAACCAAGAGTCGTAGAAGGATAAAAACATAATGCGTGATGTGTAACGATAACCTTACGCATCACGCATTACGCATTACGTTTTTAGCTTACATAAAATACAGGAACCATGCCTCCGCCCTGGTGGACATTTATTATTGCGCCGGAAGCGGCTCTTACATAGGCTCCTCCGAATTCTCCGTCATAGGCCCAGAAATTGATATTTACATTTTTTGCCTGGAATCCCATGAATTTACCTTCATCCACTACAGGGAATTCGTCTGCCGGTATAGGAACCATTTCCTGTACCACATAGGTGTTACCCGGTTCCATTGCAGTCTTTAAAGTGTCTTTCCACTCATCATCTGTCACGGCAGGGCCTACCATTACGCCATGTCCGCCATAACCGGAATTCGGCTTTAATACAAGCTTTTCTTTGTTGTTTTTGATTAAATCAAGGATATTTACTTTTTCTCCGTGATAATCTGTTTCCAGATCTCTTACAAGGCGTGTAAATGGAATATACTTTTTAATAACTTCCAGTTCCTCTTCTGTAAAGAGATAGGAAAATCTGTCGTCATGCATGATGGCAAGAACTGATTTTAATCCGCCTACACGGGAACAGAAGGGATTTACAAAGCAGATATTTCCGTCTTCATAGGCTTTAAGGGCTGCATCTGTGTGTCCGTAGTAAGGTGCATCAAGGAATTCCTGAACTGCATCACGGTATATTACATGGACAACCTGTCCGTCTTTTGTCAGATGTTTTCCGTCATAGGCAAAATCTCTCGGATCTGCATATATGGCTTTATGGCCTTTCTGTATAAGGGTGTCTACTATTACCTTTACATCGGAAAGGATTGTTGAATCACTGGCACATACTATGGCGAACAGTGGATCTGATACCGGTGTTTCACCTTTTGCTTTACAGAATTCGTGATATTTTTTAAGAAGCATTTTTGTATGGGTATCCAGGAATTTATCAGCTTCCAGTTTGAAGGTTTCCCCTGCTTTTTTCATGGTAGGAAGTTCTTTGAACATGTCAACCATTACATCATGCCATCCCATACCGGAAGGGCTGTCACAGTTAAATTCTATGAATTTTATGTCTCCGTTTTCAGGCATATAAAATGCATCAAGACGGGAAACTATCTGTCTTCTGGGATATACCTGATTCATTTTCGCATATTTTTCAACAAGATCTTTCAATTCCAGAAGATTTTTGAATTTCGGATCTGTAAAGAATGCTTCTGCTACTTTTTCAATGGCAGACATAATATTATTGGTGGCATGTTTAAAAGAAGGCTTTGCTTCTTTAGATACCATATAGGGCTTTAAGAAAGTAGGGAATGGTTTGCCCTTCATCGTCATATCATATTTTGCCATTTCTATGGCAAGATTCTTCATTTCATTTACCGGATCACCTTTGCCGAGGATCTCTTTAAAATGAGCATTAATTTTTGTAACTATAGACATAACTGACCTCCTATTTTTTAATTAGAATAAAAATAATATAACAGATAATATTTATAAACTCAATGGTTTTTTTAAAAAATACCTTTAAAATCGTGACGCGTAATTTACGTGACGCGTGACGCGTAACGCGTCACGGGTGGTACCGTGATG
>CAYSLJ010000122.1:5516-21498 GCA_964431735.1 uncultured Synergistia bacterium
ACGCGTAATTTACGTGACGCGTGACGCGTAACGCGTCACGGGTGGTACCGTGATGCGTAATGCGTAATGCGTAATGCGTAATTTATGTAACGCGTAACGCGCAGGGTATGCCTGCTCACTGATCACGACTCACTTCTCACTTTTCACTCTTCACTCTTCACTCTTCACTCTTCACTACTCACGACCCATTACTCACCCTTCAAAGCTTTTTCCTTTCCCTCTTTCGCATCTTTACAGCCAGGTTCAATTTCCAGTGCTCTGTCGAAACATTTCATTGCTTCATCATATTTTTTTAACCCCCATAAAGCCTGTCCTTTATTAACCAGTATTTCCGCACAATCAGGTTCAAGTTCCAGTGCTCTGTCGAAACATTTCATTGCTTCATCATATTTTTCTTCTTTTAATAAGATTACCCCTTTTGTGTCCAGGTAGGCATAATTTTCCCCGTCAAGTTCCAGAGCTTTATCAATATATTTCATAGCTTCTTTATATTTTCCCATTTCTTTAAGAGTCCAGCTTTTATTATTCCACCCGTCGGAGTAATCAGGGTCAATATCTATTGATTTATCAAAACACCGGATAGCCTCATCATATTGACCTCTGTCAGAGAATAAATTCCCTCTATCGCACCATGCATATACAGCTTCAGGATTTATTTCTATTATTCTGTCATAACATTTTATTGCTTCATCGAGCCTGCCGAGGCAGGTTAAACTGTAAGCTTTATTGTAAATGGCATCTATATATTTATTGTCCAGTTCTATTGCTTTATCAAGATATTTCATAGCTTCTTCGTGTTTTTTCTGGCTGTTTAAATCATATCCTTTCGAATACCAGGCGCGGCTGAATGACGGATCGATATCTATGGCTTTATCATAATATTTTACTGCTTCATCATATTTTTTCTGAACACTCAGAGACAATCCTGTATTATACCAGGCATATTTATAGTTCGGGTCAATTTTAACGGCTTTTTTATAACACTCAATGGCCTCATTATATTTATTTTCGGCATAAAGAGCATTACCCTTATCGTTCCAGACTGCCTGATTATCCGGTTCAATTTCCAGGACTCTGTCATAATACGTGATAGCTTCTTCGTATTTATGAAGCACATATAATAAATTCCCTTTACTGCTCAATCCCTCTGCATATTTTGGATTAATTTCCAGTACTTTATCATAATATTCAAGTGCTTCTTTATAATTTCCCTGATTTTCCAGAGATAGACCTGTGTTATACCAGGGATAGACAGAGAGAGGATTAATATGTATAGCTTTTTCATAGCATTTAATGGCTTCACTGTATTTCCCCTGACCATATAAAGCATTACCTTTAGAGTTCCAGCAGTCAAAATAATCAGGTGAAAGGTCTATTGCTTTATTAAAAGAGTTTATAGCTTCTTCATATTTGCCCTGAGAGTAAAGGCAGTATCCTCTGTTATACCATGTGCCTGCCCGTTTCGGTTCAAGTTCTATAGCTTTATAATAAGCTTCCATAGCCTCTTTGTATCTACCGGTTCTGGATAAAATCATGGCTTTTTGAAGCCATGAAGATATATGTTCCGGAGCAAGTTTTAAAGCTTTATCATAATTTTCAATTGCTTCCTCATCTTTACCCAGCTTTTCTAACGTAAGCCCTCTGTTATACCAGGCCAGCATATACGATGGTTCAATCTCTATTATTTTATCAAAACATTTCATTGCCTCATCATATTTACCGGTAAGTCTGAGGGTATAGCCTCTGTTGTTCCATGCATCAAGATCAGATGGATTTATTTCCAGTAATTTATTATAAGATTCTATGGCTTCTTCATACTTACCGAGATCCTCCAGAACAAGGCCTCTGTTATAAAGAGCATCTCTATACTTACCATCGATTTTTAACAGTTTATCATAACAGGCAAGTTCTTCGTTGTATTTTCCAAGCATGCTCAGACTATATCCTTTTCCAATCATAGCCTCTTTATAGGAAGGAGCATATTCTATGGCTTTATCGTAACATTTAATAGCCTCTTCATATTTTTCCTGTCTTCTTAATACATTTCCCCTGTTATACCAGGCTCTGGCATATGATGGCTCACTGTCAAGCACTTTATCGTAACAGTTAAGTGCTTCTTCATAATTACCTTTTGAATAAAAGGCAAGTCCTCTGTTATTCCAGGGATAAATGGCTTCCGGGGCAAGTTCTATTGTTTTATCATAACATTTAATAGCTTCATCATATTTTCCGAGACCGTGTAAGGCGAGACCTTTGTTGTACCATGCAGATAGGGAGTCAGGAGCAAATTCCATTGCCGTATCGTAGCATTTAATAGCTTTTTCGTATTTTCCCTGATAATATAATACTTCTCCTTTATTATTCCATGCATCAACATAGTCAGGTTTAATTTCCAGTGATCTGTCGTAGCTTTCTATTGCTTCAGTATCTTTTTCGAGTGCCTGAAAACAATTTCCTCTGTTATACCATGCTTTAGAGTAAGAGGGGTCAATTATTAAAACATTTTCATAACACTTCATGGCATCCTCATAATTACCCTGATCATAGAAGCAGTTCCCGATATTAATCCAGGAAGGCCTGTGTTCCGGGTCAATATCCAGTGCCTTTGCAAAACATTTGATGGCCTCTTCGTATTGTTTTTGATTGTATAATATAAGTCCTTTATTTGTCCATCCATAGATGGATGAAGGAGCCATTTCTATTATTCTGTTAAAGCAATTGAGTGCTTCTTCATAGTTTCCCTGGCTGTAAATAATTAATCCTTTATTATTCAGAGCGTCCAGGTTTTTTCTGTTAATTTCCATTGCCCTGTCATAACACAGTATGGCTTCCTCATAGTTTCCCTGATTGTCCAGTGCAAGTCCTTTATCGTACCAGACTGTATCATTGTCCGGTTCAAGTTCTATTGCCCTGTCATAACACAGGATGGCTTCTTCATAATTACCTTCATTATATAGTTTCAGTCCTTTATTTAACCACTCCTGAGCTGTTTCTGCAGCTGCAGGGAGGATACTGATAAGTAATATTGTCATAATTACTGTCAGAAGGAATTTATTAATATACATATTCAGGCCTCTCTTTGCATTAAATTGTATTTATGTGCTATTATATCATAAAGCAGTATATGAAGCACGGATTATAGTGTATTTCATAACTTATTAGAATTTAAGTTATCGTGACGCGTAACGCGTAACGCGTGACGGGTTTAATCCCTGCGCATCACGCATTACGCTTTACGCATTACGAGGTTATTATTTATGGATTGTTATGAAACTAACTATAATTGGATTATACCGTTGACACTGGAGTAGAATGGTATAATAAATCCGTGAAATCCTTTAATCTGTTTTATCTGTGATTATGACAGAAAAGTGTTTATTTATAAAGATAAAACTGAATCTTTACAGGAGAAGGTAATTTCAATACTTTTATAGAATGAATCTCTTTCTAGATATTATAGAGGTGTTTTTATGCCGGCAGAATTAATATATGAACGACAGGGAAAAGGTCGATTCACTGTTCCTCTGAATAAAGATTGTATTAATATAGGTCGTGACAGAGGAAATGATCTTTTGCTCGATTATGATACACAGGTTTCATCAAAACATGCCAGGATTATATCGGAGCAAAACAGATTTTTTATTGAAGATCTGGGCAGCACAAATAAGACTTTTGTAAATAATGTTCAGATAAGTGCCAGAACAGAACTGAAACACAAAAGTCAGGTGAAAATCGGGAATACTCTCTTTATATTTTTGAATCCATCCGAAGAAGATGGCACTGTAATGGTAAATGATTCTGTCCCTTCTACCGTTGCCGGATTAACACCGCCTACTGTGATTGCGGCAAATACTCCCACTGTACCTCAGAGTATAAAAATTCCTTCCAATGTGGAATTAACTTATGAAAGACCGGGAAAAGGTAACATATCTGTTCCTTTAAATAAAGAATTTATTAAAATTGGCCGCAGTCCTGACAGTGATATTGTGGTGAATTTTGACAGTCAGGTTTCTACAAAACATGCCCGGATTTCCTGTAAGGAAAAAAGTTTCTTTGTTGAAGATCTGGGAAGTACAAATAAAACCTTTATAAATGATATAGAGATAAGCGGAAAGACACAGCTTGAAAACGGTGATAAAATAAAGGTCGGTAATACTATTTTGACTTTTATAGATAAAACTGCTGTAATGCCATCTACTGTTCCGTACCAGAAAACTCCTTCTTACGGAACAAAAGCGCCGGTACAATCTTCGGAATTACGAACTATGCCATCAGGAAGCCTCGGCGCAGTTAATGTACCTTCGGTACAGCCTTCAGAACCGCGAACTATGCCTTCCGGAAATCTGAGGCCTCAGATGGGATTATCTTCCGGGCGCCTGCCATCAGGGTCTCTTACAAAAAGAAAGAAGAAATTTTCTTTGCAGAAATATATTATTCCTGTTGCACTTATAGCTATTATTGTTGGGATCTGTATCTATTATGTATTGTATGTAGGCCCTTTGAGCAGGATAGCTGCTTTTCTGGATAAAGCAGAAGAATACTATGAGAGAAGTGAATATGAAAAAGCTCTGAAAGAATATAAAAAGATTCTGGATATTGATAAAAACTACATGGAAGCTTACCACGGTATGGGTGATTGTTACAGGGGTATGTATAAATATGATGAAGCTATAACTGAATATAAAAGGATAGTCGGCCCCTATGTAAATGATCCTGTGAAAATAGCAGGTCTTGTCAGTAGACCTGATGAATTGAAATTTGTAGGTGACAGGGTGAATGATATTGGAGATACTTATTTCCTTGATGATAATTGTAAAGAAGCTGAATACTGGTACAGGATTATAGATAAAAGTGAGTATATGAAACAGTTTGATACGGATTTTTCCAGTTCGAACTCGAAAGAAATCAGAAAATTACATGCTGCTTCCCTTGTAGGACTTGGCAATATAGACATGAAAAAGTTCAGATATAAAGATGCAAAAGATAAATTTAAAAACGCAAAAGATAAAGATGATAAAAACGCAGGTGCTGCTATTGGCCTTGGCAGGCTTGCCATGGAAAACAAAGAATATGATGAGGCCATGAGGATATTTACAGAAGTTCAGTCAAAAGATCCCAATAATGTAGAAGCAAAACTTGCCATAGCAGAGGTATATAAAAAACAGAAAAAATATGATAAAGCCATTGAAGAATATGATGAGATAATAAAAGATCATCCGAAGGAAGGTAAAGCTTATTCTGGTAAAGCAGATGTTTATAAGAGTAAAAACAACTATGATATGGCTATGAATTGCCTTGAAGATGGAGAAAGTAGAGATGGGAAAAATCCTGTTATTAACATAATGAGAGCCAGATTTTGTATGGATAAAGGTAAATACAGAGATGCTGAAAAAGAACTGGATGAAGTTCTTGATGATAAAAAGGGAAAACATAAACATTCTCTTGAAGCGAAAAATTTACTCGGAAAACTTTATCAGAAAGAGGGACGTAAAGAAAAAGCCATAGATAAGTATAAAGAGATTCTGGAATATGATCCTGATAATTTTGAGGCAAACAGAGAACTCGGAAGGGTAATACTTAATTCGGACAGGGAAAGTAAATATGACATGTCCATAAAATATCTGCAGAAAGCAAAGGATATAAATCCTGCCGATAAGGATAACTATAAACTTCTGGGTAAAGCCTATGACGGTAAAGAAAATTTTAACAGAGCAATTGAGAATTTTGAAACAGCTTATAAAATAGATAATAAAGATACGGAAAACTGCTGTGATCTCGGAGATACGTATAAAAAAATCGGTTCTGTGAAAAAAGCAAGAGAATTCTATAATAATGCACTGGATGTGGACAGTCATTGTGAAAGAGCCAGAGAAGGTCTCAGGACTCTCGGAGGCTATTAGACAGGGGGATGTAACATATGATACCTACCATATCATATATTAAAGACGGACAGAATATTACTTTACCAGTTCAGAGTGATGAAATAAGGATTGGACGTAATCCGAGTAATAATATAGTACTGGATTTTGACAGAGAAGCCTCTGGAAACCATGGAAGGATTATCTTCAGGGGAGGAAAATATTTTCTGGAAGATCTTAAAAGTACAAACGGTACATATGTTAACAGTAACAGAATCTCAGGTGCAGTTGAATTAAATAATAATGACAGAATACTTATCGGCAAGGTGGAATTTTTATTTGTCAATCCATTGCAGGGTCAGATGTCTGCCGGACAGATAAGCCCTGTTCAGCCTGTAGATTTTTCCCATACCTATCTTCAGATGGCGCCTGAATCAGTAAGACAGAGTACTCTGGGATATCATTCTATGAAAAACAAACAGACCATAGGAAGGGATCCCGGAAGCGACATACCTCTCAATCATCCCCAGGTTTCTTTCAGACATGCAGAAATACATCAATCAGGTTCAGGTTATGTCATTACAGATTGTAACAGCACAAACGGAACTTTTCTTAACAACCAGAGAGTAACAGGAACTGTGCCTTTAAATGTAAACGATTCAGTTCAGATAGGTCCCTTTAAACTGATGTTTGATGGAGTTCGCCTTGCCCAGATAAGCGAACATGGAAATATAAGAGTGGATATTGCAGGTTTATCTGTTATAAGAGGCACTAAAAAGATATTAAATGATATATATTTATCCATAAAGCCCCAGGATTTTGTTGCAATAGTCGGCACATCAGGAGCGGGTAAATCGACGTTATTGAAAGCTCTCTGCGGTCTCTCTTTTGCAGAAGAAGGTGTTGTAAAGGTCAACGGGGTGGATTTTTATGATAATTTTGAATCTTTTCGCTCCATTCTCGGCTATGTCCCTCAGGATGACATAATACATAAAGAATTGACTGTAGACAGTGCCCTTAAATATGCGGGAGAATTGAGACTTCCTTCCGATACTACGGCAGAAGAAAGAAATACTATAGTAAATGATACCCTTGCCAGGCTTGAAATGACATCCCATGCCTGTAAAGGTGTAAAATCCCTGAGCGGAGGCCAGAGGAAAAGAGTCAGTATAGGTGTGGAAATGCTTACCAATCCATCTCTTTTTTATCTGGATGAACCTACGTCAGGTCTTGACCCTGCTACAGAAAGAACCCTTATGCAGCTTTTAAGAGATAGAGCCAAACTGGATGGTAAAACCGTTCTCTGTGTAACTCATGTGACGAAAAATGTAGATCTCTGCGATAAGATTATAGTCATGGGAACAGGCGGGTATCTTACTTTTTACGGCACACCTCACGAAGGACTTAAATTTTTCGGAGTAACAGATTTTACCGATATCTATGAAAATATTAAAACTGCTGATACTGCAAAGAAATGGTCTGAAAATTTTTATAGATCCGAGTATTTTATAAAACATATAGACAGACCTCTCGCAGAAGTAGGGCTATCTCTTTCTACCCCACCGGCACCGTCAGGTGTAAAACAGGGTATAGGTCCTCATACAAATACTACTTCTCCTGTAAAACAGTTTATAACACTTCTGCAGAGATACTGGGAAATAAAGACAAAAGATATGGGTGCTCTTATTTTTACAGCTGTCACTCCTGCCCTTGTATGTATTTTACTTGATATTACTTTTAAGTCAGATGTTCTGAGCCTTGGCCAGGAAAACGGGAAGAATTTCGGTGATGCAACACAGCTTGTTTTTCTTCTCTGCTGTGTCGCTCTGTGGTTCGGTTCTTCCAATCCGTCTCTTGAGATTATTACGGAACTCCCTATTTATTTACGGGAAAGAATGATAAACTTGAGATTAATACCCTATGTGCTGTCAAAGGTGCTTGTTCTGGGATTTGTAGGGCTTGTACAGGCAATTCTTATGACAGTCGTTCTCCTTGTATATTTCAAAGAAATGCCTGACAGTGCGGGAAAATTACTTCAATTTACGGGAAGTGTTTTCCTTGTATTTCTTACGTCTATATGTCTGGGGTTATTTATATCGGCTCTGGCAAATAAATCTGAAGTTGCTTCCAGCATATTGCCTATAGTTCTTGTTGCACAGGTTATACTCTCAGGAGCCATAGTTCCACTGGGGAAAATGAATCCTCCTCCTCAGATAGCATCTTTTATTATGCCGAGCCGGTGGGGTTTTACTATTATAGGAGAGACTCTGAGACTTGATGAACTTTTAGATAAAGCTTTAGATAAATACGAACCTATTTACGGGGATTTTAAAATGTCTTTCGGACAGGGAGGACTCAATCCCTATGGCAATGATATAACCTATGCCATGTGGGCTTTGATTATTCTCGGTGTGATCTTTTTAATTTTCTGCTGTCTTGCTCTATGGGAAAAAGAAAGCAGAAGAATTGATTTTATATAAAGGTTGATATTATCGTCGCGTCACGCGTCACGATTTTATAAAAGGTGGTATTTATGGCTATATTCTGTGATAAATGTGGTTATCAAAATAGAGATACTGCCAGATTCTGTAAAGGATGCGGCGGAGAAGTAATAGCCACTACATCGAGTGGCACACTTCAGCCTGGCCTGATGCTTGACAGACGTTATGAAATAGTAAGAATGATTAAATCAGGCGGTATGGGGGCAGTTTATGAGGCTCTTGACATAAGATTTGAAAAAACTCCCTGTGCTGTGAAAGAAATGCTGAGCCAGACAAGCGATCCGGCACAGCAGCAATATATGATAGATAGTTTTAAAAAAGAAGCAAAAATACTCAATTCATTGAGACATCCAAACCTTCCTGTCGTAAGGGATTATTTTATTGAAGGAGGCCGTTATTATCTTGTAATGGATTTTGTAGACGGAAAAGACCTTGATACTATAATGAGATCTTACGGTACAGGAGGAGTTCCTGAACCTGTAGTGGTGGAATGGTCTTTAGAGATACTTGAAGCTCTGGAATATCTTCATACTCAGAATCCTCCTATAGTCTACAGGGATTTAAAACCAGGAAATGTAATGCTTAGAAATTCCGATAAGAAGATAATTCTTATAGATTTCGGCATAGCAAGAACTATAACCCCCGGGAGTGATACAATAAAGACAAGTATAGGTACTCCTGCTTTCTCGCCGGAAGAAATATTTCAGGGAAGACCTGAACCAAGGTCTGATCTTTATTCTCTGGGAGCTACCATACATTGTCTTCTTACTGGCCTTGTTCCTGTAACACCTTTTGCCTTTAAGCCTGTAAGGCAGGTCAATCCTGCCGTATCGGTGGAACTGGAAGCAATTGTTATGTGTGCTCTTGCGATGAGTGCTTCTGACCGTTATGCAAGTGCCAGACATTTGAAGGATGCCCTTAAAAATTTAATTTCAGGACAGATTACTACTTCTCCCACAGTGGCACAGGTTCAACCGCCTACCGTTCCATATCAGAGTATTCCCACATATGCAGGCAGGCAGAGTGTAATGCCATCTACCGTGGTTTCAGCCTATCAGGCTCCGCCTCCTTCAGGCGGGCAGATGAGGCCTTCAGGTCAGTTGCCGCCTACTCAGGTCTCGGCCTATCAGGCTCCGCCTCCTTCATGCGGGCAACTTCCTCATACAGTTCAGTCACCATCTGTACAGCCTGGAACAGTGCCTTCTTATCCTGCTTCACCGGCCACACAACAGGTATCATATGAACAGGCTCAGATGGCGCAACCGGCAACAGGGGTGGCGAAAAAAAAGGGATTTAACATTACAATACCTGTTATTGCTGTTATAGCTATTCTGTGTCTTGCAGGCATATATATTCATTTTTTCTCTCATGATGCAGCATATTATATAAAAATTGCCGATGCAGCTCTGGAAGATAAGAATTATGCCAGTGCAAAAAAAAATTATAATTATGCACTGGAGAAAGAGAAAAATAATGTAACTGCTCTTATGGGACTTGGAAAAAGCTGTCTTAAAACAGAGGACACGAGTGGTGCCATAGATTATTACTCCCGTGCTGTCGCCATAGAACCTGCAAATAAAACAGCCCTCAGGTCACTTGTAAATTTATATATGGAAAATAAAAGATACAAACAGGCAAAGGAAATGCTCGATAAACTTTATGATGGAGGAGAAAAGGATAAGGATAAATATCTTGAACTGGGAAAAAAGTTTATTGCATACAGGGATAGTAAAAATGGTGCAGATTGTTTTGAACAGGTGCTTAAAATAGACGGAAAAAATAGAACAGCCATTGAATTCTTATCAAATTATTACATGGAAAATAAGGATTATAATAAGGCTATAGAATATAATGAAAAGCTTCTTTCTATAGATACTTCCAATAAAGACGGTACAGTAAATCTCGGCAATGCCTATTACAAAAAAGATAGTCCTGATTATAAAAAGGCAAATGAATATTTTCAGAAAGCTTTAAAGTTAAAACTTACTTCTGATGAAAGGAAGAAAATTTCTATAAACAGTTCTGACTGTTATAAAAACACAGGCAAATCTTTTCTGAGTAATAAGAATTATATAGAAGCGAGAGTGAATTTTCAGAAATCTCTGGATCTGAACCAGAATAATAAAGAAGCTAAAAAAGGACTTGCTACCTGCTATATGAAGGTTGGAAAGGATCTTTACGAAAAGAAACAATATGAAGATTCAAGGGGTAATTTCAATAAAGTTGTTGACCTGGGTATTGGAGGACAGGAAGAAAAAGATGCCAGAGCTTATATAGCAAAAATAGACGCAGTTACCGCTCCTCCTCCTGTTTCCCCCGGCGGAAACGGAAGACAATATGAACCATCTTATTATCAGCCTCCTTCATCTCCTCCGTCAGGTCAAAATCCCGGAGGAGGCGGCGATGATTATGAAACTACGAATATTTAATCAGAAGGGAAAAATTATGATGAAAATAATATGTTCTTTATCAGTCTTTTTACTTATTACTTTTGCCTTTGCTTTCTCACAATCAGCAGATGAATGGAATAAAAAAGGTATAAAATTATTTAACGAAGGAAGTTATGAAGAAGCTGTCAGGTGTTTTGATAAAGCGCTTGCAATAAAACCGGATGCTTACAAAATATGGCTTAACAGAGGAAATGCCTGTTATAAACTCGGTTATTATGAAAAAGCCTGCGGGAGCTATAATGAAGCTTTAAAATATAAATCTGATTTTATTCCTGCCTATACATCAAAAGGGAAAGCTTTAAAAGAACTGAAAAGATATGATGATGCCATAGAATGTTTTAACAATGTTTTATATTTAAGTCCCAATGATGTAGAGGCCCGGAAATTGAAGGCAGAAATGGAAAAACTTAAAGCAAAATCCGCTTCAGCCGGGAAGATTGAAGAATTAATGTATAAGGCAGATAATTATTATAAAAACGGAAATTATCTGCAGGCAATAGCCTGTTATGATGCGGTTCTTGCCATTGATTCGAATAATAAAGATGCCATTACGAGAAAAGCAAAAGCAGAGGTGCTGGCAGCACAGAAGAAGGCCACCCCCACTCCGAGAACTGTAGAGACTGCAAAGGTGCCGGCTAAAACAGCCAAAGAACTGTCCGATGCCGGTAACATTTATCGTGATAAGGGAGATTATAAGGAAGCTATTAAATATTATGATAAAGCACTTGAGATTGACCCTGAACATATTTCTGCCTTATTTAATAAAGGACTTGCATTGACTCGTCTTGGAAAATATGAAGATGCAATAAAATATTATGATAAAGTTCTGGAGATTGATCGTGAATATAAAAATACATGGAATAACAAGGGAGTTTGTTATAAAAATTTAGGTCTCTTTGAAAGTGCCATTGATTGTTATGATAAGGAAATAGCAATTTATCCGTCCAATAAACTGACATGGTCTAATAAAGGAGATATTTTAAGGGAACAAAAAAAATACGAAGAATCCATAAAGTGTTATGATAAAGTCCTGGCCATTGATCCTGAAAATAAATCTGCCTGGGCAAATAAAGGAGCCAATTATAACTCTCTTGGTATTTATGAAAGTGCCATTGACTGTTATAATAAGGCTCTGGAGATTGATCCCGATTATGACTGGGCATGGGGTTCCATGGGACAGGTTTATGTTAATAAAGAGGATTATAAAGAAGCTGTGAGATATCTGGATAAGGCACTATCCTGTAATCCTAAATATCAATGGGCATGGTATAAAAAAGGATGGGTTTTAATAAAGTTACAACGATATGAAGAAGCTATTAAATGTTTTGATAAAGCTCTTGAATTTAATCTTAAAGATAAATACGCCTGGGTTGATAAAGGGGTTGCTTTAGACAGGCTCGGCAGATACCGGGAAGCTTTGAACTGTTGTAATAAAGCCCTTGAGATAGATCCAAACTATGAACTTGCAAAGAAAAACAGAAGTATTTATCTGAAAAAACTCAAGTAGTCAAATAAAGGGGCACATAACTGCCCCTTTTACGTTTAAAGTCCAAAAACTTTATGAATTTTACTTATAATCTCCTGTTCACTGGTTTTAAATTTCCCGTCCACACATGCAAGAGAATATAATTCATTATAAACGCCTTTTAAGAATTCTTTATCAATTTTATAATTTTTAAGGTCTTCTTCTATGGAAGACAGCGATACATCTTTCATTAAGAGAAGGTATTTCCTGATTTCTTGGTCTACAATACCATATTTTCTGAAAATGTCATAATTCATTTTTAACAGTTCATCTCTGGAGACTTCTCCGTCTTTTATAGATAAAAGAAGGCATGAACGGAATACGATTCTGAGTTTTGCAAGTAAATTCTTTTTATCTTTTTTTAACTGTTTCAGTCTTTCTATCTCCTGATCTATTCCTGTTTTTACTTTATCTATTATTGCTTTTTCGTCATTACCGGGATCCTCTTTTTTCTTTGACATAAGCAGCCCTCCTTAAATTGTGACTCAAATAATATATTCCATAAAAAACTCATTTAACCCTGCTTTTTTATAAAGAACTTTTCTGTTTCACCATGAGTCAAAAGGAGAACTGGATGGAAGATTTTTTAACCCCTCTCTTGCTTTTTCACAGTCACTGTCTTTACTCAGGGCAATCTGATACCATTGTAATGCGTTCCTGATATCTCCCAGATTTTTGTAACAGTCGCCGATTTTACAGCACAGATCCGCATCATCCTCCTTCAAGCCGAAAGCCGGTTTGTAATATTTGATTGCTTCGTCGTAGTCTTTTTTTATATAATATATATCGCCAATACCCAGATAAAGCTCTCTGTCCAGAGGGTTTATATCTTTTGCTTTTTTCAGATATGTGAGAGATTTATCATATGTTTTGTTTTTTAAATATGCCTTCCCCAGTCCTTTATTAGAGTCAAAATTTTCCCGATCTTTCTCCAGAACCTCTTTATATATTTTAATTGCCTTATCTGTTTTTCCCTGTTCTGTAAAAACATTTCCTTTTAAATTCTTTGCTTTCAGGCAATTATCATGGATATTAAGAGCTCTATCCGCTTTGTCGAGAGCCAGGGAATAATCGCCTTTATCGTAATAAACCTGACTCCCTGCTATATAAATGACAGGGTTATTTTTATTCTCTTTTTCTCCTTCCTGTAAAACGGAAAGAGCTTTTTTATAATCTTCTTTCAATCTGTAAAGATCTGCCTTTTCTGCATAGGCTTCTGCAAGGTCACTGTGATCTTTTATAAGATCATCGTAAATTTCAATAGCTCTGTCATAATTACCCTGTTTTTTATATATGGAAGCTATACCGATAGAAGCATCGGTATTATCAGGATCTGCGCCGTTAACTGTGCTGAAATAATGCATGGAATCTTCATATTTTCCTGTTTCCAGATAAAGAGAACCAAGGGCAAGTAAAGCACTGATATTTTTATCATCTATGTCAAGGGCATCTTTGTATTTATTACCTGCATCTTTATATTTATGATTGATTACATCGATTTTCCCGAGACCTACAAGTGTATCTGCATATATGTCGGATATGTTTTTATTGTCCCGATTGTCGTTCTTTGCATCTCTGACTATTTTATAGTCTTTCGACGCTTCTCTGTAATCATTATAAAGAAGATATGTATTGCCTTTATCATTACATGTTTCCAGATAGTATTCGTCTGTATTGCCTGTTTTTATAATTTTCCCGTAATATTTTATGGCTTCCCTGTAATTGAACAGTTCTCTGTAGCAATTGGCCAGCCCTCTGAAAGCTTTTCTATTCTCTTTATCTATCTTCAGTACATTGTTATATTCGTCCATAGCTCTGTCATAATGTTTATCTTTGAAGTAATCATCGGCATTTTTTAAGTGTTTATCGATGGTGAGCTGCTGAAAAATACCTCCGTAAAAACAATATATGGAAAAGGCAATAATGAGAATAATGGTTCCTATAATTATTATGTTTTTTTGAAGTGCACCCTGTCCATGTCTTTTTTTTACAGCACCTAAATTTGCACTTTTCTGTTTTATTCCGGAAAGAAGGAGAGTGGCCTGTCTCCCGGGATCTATATAAGTAAATACACTATGACCGATTCTTATTGTATCTTCATGGGATAGTTTTATCCGTGACGTTACCTCTGTTTCATTAATGAAAGTTTTATTGGAACTTCCCAGATCTTCAAGAAAATAATAGTCACCTTCTTTTATGAGTCTGGCATGTTTGCCTGATGCACGGGGGTCATCTACAAGGAGGTCATTTGAATGGGAACGGCCAATGGTAATACAATCCTTATCCAGAGGAAAAGAAATCTGACCGGTTCCGTCTTTTTCGTATATGAGCTCTGCAGTCATAGGTGTGTCTAAATCTCCTGCTTTTGAACCATAAAATTATAATATTCTGCGAGCAGAGATGTATGGTGTCCTCTTATGATTATATGATGATTGGCCAGAGGATTTTTCAGGAAGTATCTTACACTGTCTTCAAGTTTCAATTTGAGCTGTGTACGGCATCTTTTTTCATTTCCTTCACAGGTAACAATGGTGCCGTTCGTAAGAGAAACCTTGCTTAAATCCTCTCCTCCTATGCGTCCCAGTGTTACAGGCCCTTTTTTTATTTTGCCCTGAAGAGCGACTCCTATGGAAGATTCAAAATGTGATCTTATAATATAACCTGTTAAAAGTTTTCTTGCTATTGTACAGTGGGCTACCCGTACTGTATTGTTATCTATGTCAATATCCTGGGGATTTGCCATAAAAGGTATTTCGCCTGTAAGATAATACATCCATACCATGGTAAGAGTTCCCGGAATATCGCCTTCACATCCTGCAATAATTCCTTCATCATTTAATCTTGACATGGCATAACAGCCTGTACTGTTCAAATCATTGAGCAGTTTAAAACATTCCATTGTAACAGCCCGGAGATTATATCTTTCCACAATCTTTTTTGTACCTATATATATTTTTACTGCTTTTATAATATCATTCATATCAGGCTCAATGGTTTTTTCCCCTTTTTCCAGGAATTCTTCTGCGTATATTCTGGCTTCTTCTCCGGAAACATGGTCTGTTTCTTCAATTAATTCTTTTATGGATATTTTAATAATTTCAGGCCCCCAGTACCGGCTGATTATTTTCAGCTCAGGAGAACTTGCCACAAGCCACCGTGAAGGATTGCCTATTAAACCGATCTTTGAGTGTTTAAGTTTTTCTGCTGTTTCCATTATTTTTATCGTATTCTTTAATTCATCGAAGGTGCTCTGCTGCTCATTAATGAGGATGATTTTTCCTTTTCTATTCATTTGAGAAAGTTTTGCAAGGATTTCCAGCGAAGCAGGAAAGGAATTCTCTTCCCGATGGGCAATCAGGAGGACAGGATCTTCTATATGTGTGATATTGCTCACTACTTCATGTTCCGAACCTCCCGTGAGGATTAAAAAAGCAAATGGATTTGATCTTTTATAGATGTCGTTAAGTAATTGAACGTCTATATTTCTTGCCTGAAATTTTTCTGTCAACGATTCTAATATTTTATTTCTGTTCTGACAGATAGGTGAAGATACCGGATAAATATAAAGCATAATCATAAACCTCAACAAATTCGTAATAAGAGCCTATCCGAAAAGTCATCAAATACCTTCCGGTGTGTGAGGCTCTT
>CAYSLJ010000123.1:0-21466 GCA_964431735.1 uncultured Synergistia bacterium
AAATTTCTTTTTCCCTTGTATGTAAAATCACCTGTCATTTTTAAACGCAATTAATTCCTCCTTTTCTTATTTTCTCCATTGAAAAAAGAGAAAAAAACCTTTATAATATAATTTAAAATTTACTGCTAAAGGAAACGTTATGAGTTCATATATATTTGTTTTTATAGGCGGAGGACTGGGAGCGAGCTTCAGATATCTTATGAGTATGATCTTTGCCGCTCATCTGAAATATCCTTATGGAACCTTTATAATAAATGTCCTGGGAAGTTTCCTTCTTGGATTTATACTTATGAGTTCATTGAGTAAAACAGGTACGGGGTTAAAATTAAATACCTTTTTAACGATAGGCTTTACAGGAGGTTTTACAACCTTCAGTACTTTTACATATGAAGCAATAAATCTGATAAATCAGGGATTAATTATACAGAGTATTTTTTATATATTTCTCAGTATTATCTGCGGTATGCTCGGTATCTATATGGGAATATCCATGGCAAAAGTCATATAAAAATAATGTCTGCTACAGGCCATTTGCTTTTATTATAACACAAAAAGCTCGAAGAATTAAAAACTTTATTTCAGAGCCACTGCAAATTCTTTACTTAAAATCTGCGTTCTCTTCGTAACCTTTGCCATCTGGATTCCTGCAATTACAAGAATTATACCTGCTATCTGCACGATGCTGAGAGGCTCCTTCAATATAAGGGCGGCACAGACTATGACCAGAGGTCTCTGAAGAAGGCCTATAACAGACATTCTCGTAGAACCCATAAAATATATGGCCATAAGAAAGCTGATATTGGCAATAGCTGCAGCAATACCTATAATACTGCCTATAACCCATGTTTTTCCTGCCATTGGCCACATGGTGGGCAAAAAAAACAACGCCACAATGGCATCCATTATAAACATATAAGTAGATACCTGCATGGGAGGAAAGTTTCTTGTAGCATCATCCAGTTGTGTCCGATAAATAGTGGATACGGCGACGGAACCGAAAGCACATAAAAGTCCTATCATATTGAAGGTCTGTGAATTTGATGCTCCTCTGTGTATTTCAATACTGAGTAAAATACCTGTAAAACAGAGTAAAAAACCAATCCAGAATCTCTTAGAAAGTATTTCCTTTCCGAGCATTTGATTTACAATTGCCACAAAGGCAGGAGTGGCGGTAATAATTGTAATGACAACGACGGCGGTAAGGTATTTCAAAGCAACAAGAACAAGGCCGCAGGTAATCATAAGAAGCAGTGCCAGCCATAAAAGACCGGCAGTATTTTTCCAGCCAATCCATCTGTATCTTTTTACGAGAGGTAAAACTACAATGCCTCCTATAAGAAATCGCAGTATGAGCAGTTCATAAGGAGTTATGAAATATCTGTATCCTATCTTGGAAAGAACAGGTTCTACGGCAGATGAGACGACACATATGAATGCACATAAATATGAGTTGAAATTTTTATTAAACATAATATTTCTGCAGAGGCGGACAGGCTTCTGCCCCGATAACGGGAAGTATTATTCCTCCTCCTACAAGATTCATTTTCTTTACTTTTCCTTTTTCTTCCAGAACATTTGTCCTTGTAAGGGCCGTGCCAGTAAAAGCACCGTTTATATGATGGGGACAGAAATCATATTCGACTCTATGGTTTATAAGATGTCCGTCATCATCTATATCGGTTACCCGAATGGTCGGATATGTAACCCTTTTCTGGAAGATAAAACCATCCTGTTCCGTTCTCTCTTTAATTATATTTATCCATGATTTCTCACTGTGGGCGGCACCGAATTCCACACCTTTGCCGAAACCCGCATCGGCAGGTTTTGTAATCCAGAGATCTTTTTCTTTTATCACAGTTTCCGTCATATGAGTCTCATATTTAAGGTTTATAGAATAAGGAACAATTTCTTTAATTATCCTGTCTTCTTCTTCCGAAAGTCCTATCTCTTTACGGCATTCTGCATTGCTCAGGAGAGAAAAAACCTCCTTTGTCCTTGTAAGCCAGACTCTGGTGGCATTAATGATAAGATATTTATCGGGATTATGGCAGATTGTTTCATAATCTTTAATATTGAGTCCTTCTTCCCTGTATTTCGTCATATATACGGAATTTCTCCATATCATATCTATTTCCTGATTATCAAACATTATCTTCTCACCGGACAGGCTTATTTCATAAGGGAAACAGACCTTAATGGAAAGTTTTTCACCATATTTTTCCCTGGCAAGTTCTTCACATATAAGGGCCATCCGGGGAAGGTCTATAAATTTAGGCAAATATCCATGTTCTATTACAAGTGCTATATTATGAGGAAATTTACCGGCATATCTGTAAGTATATTCATCTACGAACCAGTTCAGGATATGATGGGCCAGAAGAACAGGCTGATAAAAAAAGCCCAGAGAATTCAGGAAATGAGATGCCATCCTCTGGGAAACATCATAAAAATCAATAGCAAGAGGTGCAGCCTGATTGACTTCTATGATAGAAAAATCACCTGTAAAGAAATTCAGATATCCGTCAATCCTTCTGTGACGTCTCTTTAAAGAATAATCTGTTTCAAAGGTACATTCTTCTACAAGGTGCCTTCCTCCGGGAGTCAAAGAATTCATCAGACGATTATATAGAGGGCCTCCCCTGTCACAGAGAATATGTTGTTCAAGCTTAATCAAACCATCTATGAAAAGATCCAGTTTCCCTGTAACGTTTTTTATTATGTCTTTCGTTACAATATAAGGTACGGGGAATACTGTGACAGGCATGGGGTCACTCTTAAGTCTATCGTCTTTTATCTTATCATAGGTAGCAATTTTCTGGCATTCCCGGCAGATTCTCAAAAGTTCTTCAGGAGGAGTTTCCTCCAGGCATTTTATTAAGTTTTCGTTTGTAAGTTTCACAGGTTGTACCTTTCTTTTAAATCGTAATGCGTAATGCTATAATCGTGACGCGTGACGCGTGACGCGCAGGGTAAGCCTTCTCACGACTCACGACTCACTACTCACTACTCACTCCTCAGATCCATTTACATGATTTCCATAGATTAAGTTTCGTTCCAATACCCTTACTGATTGCTTCTTTATAAACCCTCCAGGCCACAAGGCCGTCTTCAAAGGCAAGACCTATAGGAGAAAAGAATATATTCTCATCACGGGACTGTCTTCCCGGCTTTTTCCCTGCAAGCACGGGAGCTATGTCTTCCACTATACTTTCCGGTATGACCCCCTGAAATACTGCAAGAGCCAGAGTCTGAACGCCTCTGTGTTTATTCTGTTCCCATATATCGGTAAATACCCTGTCCATACGTTTTAGCAATATTGTCTCGGATTCATAACATCCTATATTTATAGCTGTAATACCTTTCTCCTTAACCCATTCCGCTTTCACAACAGGTTTATCCATATTGGGGAGACATGTAACTATAAGACTGCAATCTTTTACCGCTTCTTCTGCCGTATCTACAGGTATAATATTGAGCCCTGTCCTTTCGCCCATTTCTTCGGCAAATCTATGTTTTGCCTCTCTTCTGGAATAAACCTTTACTTTTTTAAGGTGCGGCAAAGCGAGTTGCAGGCCGAGAAGCTGTGTCCTCATATTTACACCTGCTCCTACGAGTCCGATTTCTTCGGTTTCCGGATCGGCAATTTTTTCTGCCACAATACGTGTAACTCCGCCGGTTCTTGTGGCACTTATTACCTGTGCATCCATTGCGCAGAGAGGGGTTTTTGTAACAGAATCAAAGAGTATTGTAAGACCTGCGGCTCTCGGCAATCCTATTTCCACATTGGGAGGCATGGCTCCAAGGATTTTACAGGAATAAATCTCTTCTTCTCCGAGGTCCACACAGGCAGGAAGAAAATTTACAAGACCCGCTCTATGTTCATGATCTTTCTTTTTAATTTTCAATGATGTTTTCAGGGGCTGAACAATTCTACCTTCTAAAAGCAATTCAAACCCTCTCTTTACATCTTCCGATGCTTTATTTACATCATTTCCCCCGCAGGCAATTACGTCTTCAAGAGAGAGAAATAATATGTTTTTTTCGGGATATTCCATTATATAGTATTCCTTTCTGTATCGTGACGCGTAACGCGTGACGCGAAGCAGAAAAACTTTTATATATGATAATTTACATATTACTATACTTTTGCAGATTTCTTAAAAACAGTTGTAATTCTTAAATTTAAAGCTAATTAGCTAATAGCTAATAGCTCTTTGAGCCTTATCAACTATGTAAGAAATTATATTTTTTTCAAAAGTGCAAAACTATAGCATATTATAATCTACAGAAGCATTTATAACAATAAGTGAAATTACATTTTTTATAGAATCAGTTAAAAGGGGGAACGGGATAAAAGGGGAATATAGTGAGTAGTGAGTAGTGAGTGGTGAAAAGTGAAAAGTGAGCAGGCTTACCCTGCGCGTAACGCGTCACGCATTACGCATCACGCATCACGCATTACGCATCACGCATCACGCATCACGCGTCACGCGTTACGCGTTACGCGTCACGATTATAAAACCGGAGCAGTCTATGGAAGAAGAGAATTCACAGCAAAAGGCAGCAATCTACAATAAAACAGGCCTCAATCTGGCCAGACAGGCACAATGGGAAGAGGCCATTGAAGCATACAAAAAAGCTATTACCATATACCCTGGCTGTGCGAAATTCTATATTAACCTGGGAAAAGCCTATAACAGTGCAGGCAGAGTCGATCTTGCCATAGAGCAGTGGCAAAAAGCACTGGAACTGGATCCGGAAAGAGCTTCGTCTCATTATGAAACAGAAGAAGTGACGAAAATTTCTGCAGAAGAAATAAAAAAAGAAGAGATTGTATCAGATAAAAAAATAGAAGAAGATAAAAAAAAGAAAGAAGCTTTAGAAGCTTTCAACACAGGTCTTGACTGTTATGAAAACAAAAAAATCAAGGAAGCTGTCTCGTCATGGGAACATGCCCTTGAGCTTTACCCTGAATTTCTTGAAGTTCACTTAAATCTGGGGACTGCCCTGAAAGAACTTGACAGGCAGGACAGAGCAAAATATCATTATAAAAAAGCCCTGGAAATAGATCCTCTTGAAATGCTGGCCCATTATAACCTGGGGCTATTATATTACCAGGAAGAAAACTATTATGATGCCTGTGAAGAATATAAAAAAGCGCTGGAAATATGCCCTTCTGACATAGATTCCCTTTATAATCTCGGCATGGCCTTTTATCATCAGGGAAATCTCAAAGAAGGAGAAAAAGCATTTAAAAAAGTTCTGGAACTCGATCATTCCTACGGACTGGCCTATTATTCACTCGGTTTAATCTATGATGAACTGGGAAGGCTAAACTCTGCGTCAACTCATTACCAGAAAGCACTTCTTTTAATGCCGGACCATGGGCCAACTCACTATGAACTGGGAATTGTATATTTCAAAAAAAGAAATTTTGAATTTGCCCTTTCAGAATGGGAAAAAGCGCTGGAGCTTGAACCGGAACATTACAGGTCAGTCCACGGGAACATGGGGATTATATATGAAGAATTAAAAGAATATGATAAAGCATGGAGAGAATATGAACTGGCAATAAAATACAATCCTTCAGACGTAAACTCTCTTTTCAGGCTCGGTGTATTGATGATAAGAGAAGGCTTATATGAAGATGCACTGGCACTTTTAAATGAAGCCATAAACCTGGAAAAACATGGAGACCTGTCAGATAAAGCATATGAATATATAGAAACTATTAATAACATACTTGAAGAAGAGAAAGACAGGGAGAAAGAAGAAGAGGAAGAGGGCAATGAAGAAGTGAGTCGTGAATAGTGAGTCGTGAGTCGTGAATAGTGAGTCGTGAATAGTGAGTCGTGAATAGTGAATAGTGAGTCGTGAGTCGTGAGTCGTGAATAGTGAGTCGTGAATAGTGAGTCGTGAGTCGTGAATAGTGAGTCGTGAAAAGTAGTAGGGGCGACCCCCTGTGGTCGCCCGGTACCGGTAAAAATACGCATCACGCATCACGCATCACGCATTACGAACCACGCGTGACGCGTGACGCGTGACGCGTCACGATTATAACGCCTTACGCCCTTACTTCACCGGAGCCGGAGTCGGAGTTTCATCTTTATCTTTCAATGTAGAAAGTTTCTTAATCGCATCTCTTATAGAAGCATAGTCGCTGTCTCTGGCTTCAACATAACCATCAACTCTCAATATTTTCCTCAAATCTGTGGTTTCAGTTGATTTACCTATACTCAGGAAAGCAGCTTTAATTTTTTTCACATCTTCCTCCGGTAAATCACTTCTGACTATAAAACAGCTTATAGGTATATCATCTGTTTCCATAATAACAGTGAGATCTTTCTGATATTTCTGTGCTTCCGGCGAGTCAAAAACAAAACTCGACACAACTCCTCCGTCAACATAGCCATTATAAATAGAAATAATCGATGATATATGGTCATCAAGAAAAACAACGTGGGAAAAATAATCTTCAAGTTTTGTTACTCCAAGGTCAGCCATCATTACCCTGGGGAAAAGATAACCGGATGTAGATTTTTTATCTACAAAAGCAAATTTCTTACCTCTTAAATCATCAAATTTTTTCAGGCCGCTGTCTTTTCTCACTACAATAAAACTTTTATAGGTATCTTTACCTTTTTCCACTGTTTTAACGATAGGAATTACATTCAGTTCTTCTTTTAATTTTACATAAATAAATCCGCTTACAGAACCAATATGAGCCTCTTTTTTTTGAAAGGCTTCAATAATATTTCTATAATTTTTCCTTTCATCAACTTCAATGTTTATACCAGTCCTGCCGGAAAGATATTCTCCCAGGGCCTGCCATCTTTCAACCATATAATGTTTGCCACCGCCTGCTATATAAACCATCTTCAATAAATGTCCTCCATTGACGGATGGCTTCGGAGTTAATGAAGAATGATGGGGCACATTATGATCTTTTTCTCTGCATCCTGTAATCAATAATGAAATCAGTAAAAAAAATACAGATATTTTTTTCATAACCCTATTATTCCTTTCCGTGATAATGTCCTCCCAGAGGTCTTTTGAGAGGTATGCCGTTTCTTCTCGGATATTTCAAAGGAGTGGGAGAAATCTTCTTTATGACTATTAATCTCTTATCAATGCTGTCATATGGTAACTTAACAGGTTTTATATCCAGAATTTCTCCTCCCAGTATCTTCAGAGCCTGTGCCGACAGGTCAATTTCTTCGGAATACTTCTTTCCTTTCTGGGCAATAAAGATACCTCCTGTTTTTACAAAAGGAAGCACATATTCAAGCAAAACAGGAAGTGCTGCAACAGCCCTGGCAAAGGCCACATCAAAATTTTCCCGGAATTCACTGTTCTGCCCGCAATCTTCTGCACGACCCTGATGGACATAAATATTATCTAAAGATAGTTTTTCGATTAAACTATTAAGAAATTCTACTTTTTTTCCAGTAGCTTCCAGTAAATGTAAATTTATTGAATCTACGGCAATTTTCAGAGGGAGTCCCGGGAACCCTCCTCCTGTGCCAATATCTATTATCTTTTTATCTGCCAGTTCAAAGCCTGCCTGAAGACAGCTCAGAGAATCAAGAAAATTTTCTCTTATTATATCTACCGGAGAAACATGAGCGGTAATATTAATTTTTGCCTCCATTAATTCCATAAGATATACGGAAAATTTCTCTATTGCCCTGGAATCCGGCGCAAATCCTGTTTCTCTAAATTCATTGATATACTCGTTAATATATCTGTTATACATATTCATTACTATAACATTATTGAGCATATTGAGTCAATTGGTAAAATCGTGACGCGTGACGCGTGACGCGTGACGGGTGGTACGCCTGCTCACCACTCACGGCTCACTATTCACTTTTCACTTTTCACTATTCACTTTTATACTTGTTAAACATAATTTTAGATGTTATAATGATAAATTATAATTTTCAATAAAAATTGATTGACAACCGGTCACAGTCAGGCTGGCCACCAGTAAAATGAGAATAATCCTCGCGTCACGCGTCACGCGTTACGCGTTACGATTCCAAATAACTAACGAAAGAGGATTGCAGATGGAGATTATTACAACAACATTAAACCATAACGTCATAATCATAGGTTCAGGTATGGCAGGTCTCAGAGCAGCAGTAGAACTGGCAGGTTCAACAGATGTTGCAGTTATAAGTAAAGTCTTCCCTACCCGTTCCCATTCGGGAGCAGCCCAGGGAGGCATTACTGCAGCTCTTGGTAATGAAGAAGAGGATAATCCTGAATGGCATATGTTTGATACAGTCAAAGGCAGTGATTACCTGGGGGATCAGGATGCAATTGAAATTATGGTTAATGATGCACCAAGAGCAATTATAGAACTTGAACATATGGGAGTTCCTTTCAGCAGAAATTCGGAAGGGAAAATAGGACAGAGAGCATTCGGAGGACATACCAGAGATTACGGCAAAGCTCCCGTAAAGCGTGCCTGTTATGCTTCTGACAGAACAGGAAGGGTCATTTTAGATACACTTTTTGAACAATGTTTAAAAAGAGGCGTAAAATTTTACTCTGAATTTCAGGTAATAGATCTGCTGTTCCATGAAGGAAGATGTTATGGAGCAATCCTTATGGAACTTTCTACTGGAAAATTCTATAAAATTTATGCAAATTCGATACTGCTGGCCACAGGAGGTTTCGGAAAGGTTTATAAAACCACTTCAAACTGTTTTTCCAATACAGGTGAATTAGTATCTATAATATTTCAAAAGGGACTGCCTCTTATGGACATGGAATTTGTTCAGTTCCATCCTACAGGCATAAGAAACCATGGCATACTGATAAGTGAAGCTGCAAGAGGTGAAGGAGGTATTCTTCGTAACGGTAAAGGCGAGAGATTTATGGAGCGTTATGCTCCTGTAATAAAGGATCTCGCTCCCAGAGACATCATATCCCGCTCCATCCTCCGGGAAGTGCAGGAAGGAAGAGGCATTGACGGACAGGATTATGTGCATCTCGACCTTACCCACCTGGACAGGGATACAATAGAAGATAAACTATGGGAAATAACATCCTTTGCAAGGCTTTACGGAGGTGCTGACCCTGTAAAGGAACCTGTTCCTGTTCAACCTACTTGCCACTATATGATGGGAGGAATACCGACAGACTGTGACGGCCATGTAATATCCGATGCAAAAGGCACCCATGTTCCCGGCCTTTTTGCTGCAGGAGAATGTGCCTGTGTATCTGTTCACGGTGCAAACAGGCTCGGATGTAATTCCCTTCTCGATCTTGTAGTATTCGGCAGAAGAGCCGGTAAAGCTATTGCAACATGGTTAAAAGAAGATGCCGATCCTGTTGACGCAGATATGGAATCAGATATAATTTCAAAAATAGATAAACTCTTAGCCTCTACGGGAAAGGAAAAACTATCTTCAATAAGACAGGATCTGCAGCAGATTATGATGGATAATTGTTCCGTATTTCGTGAAGAAGACGGCCTTATTAAAGCAAAAGAAAAGATACAGGAATTGAAAGAACGTTACAGTCATGCAGGCATCATCGGGAAAGACAGAATCTTTAATATGGAAGTCATGGAAGCAGTTGAATGTGAACACCTTATAAATCTGGCAGATATAACGGTTGAAAGTGCACTCTACAGAAAAGAAAGCCGTGGCGCCCATTACCGTGAAGATTATCCGGAAAGAGACGATAAAAATTATCTTTCCCATACACTGGCTTTTAAAAATGGCAGAAACATAAGGATTGAAACAAAACCTGTAAATATTACTAAATTTGAGCCGAAGGTAAGAAGCTATTAATGGGATCGTGACGCGTGACGCGTGACGCGTGACGCGTGAATGCGTGCCGTAATGTAGAGACTTCTTCTATTCATGACTCACTGCTCACTATTGAAAGGGGAAACATAATGACATATCTTTTCAGAATATACAGATATGATCCGCAAAAAGATAAAGAACCATATTATATGGATTACAGACTGGAAGTAGAACCGAATGAAAGAATTCTGGACTGCTTGAACAGGATAAGATGGGAAATGGATCCCACCCTTTCTTTCCGTATGTCCTGCGCCCACGGCGTATGCGGTTCGGACGGTATGAAGATAAACGGCATCTGCAGCCTTGCCTGTCAGAAAAGCATAAAAGACTACAGTGGCGATACCATTACCGTAGATCCTCTTCCCAACTTCCCTGTTTTAAAAGACCTCATAGTTGACCTGGAATCATTTTTTGAAAAATACAGAAGCTTAAAGCCATATCTGATAACAGATGAAAAAGCACCTGAAGGTGAAAGACTTCAGACTATTGAAGAAAGAAAAATCTTCGATGAAGCAATCAGATGTATACTCTGTGCATGTTGCACCGCATCATGTCCTGTGACGGAAAACAATGAAACATTCAGCGGCCCTGCAGCCATATTGAGATCTTTTCGGTATCTCTTCGATTCAAGAGACAGAGGAGACAGGGAAAGAATTGCCATGCTTGACACACCTGAAGGAGCACATGGATGTAAAGCACATGGGAAATGCACTGAAGTATGCCCGAAAGAAATTCAGGTGGCAAAAGCAATAGGAAAGACAAAAAAGAAAATCTACGATTTAAAAAAACAGAAGCACATTCTATAGCTATATAAAGAGGTGAAATAGAAAAGTGATGTATGAAAAGTAATGGCGTAAAATCCATTCACTGCTCACTACTCACTACTCACTATTAAATGGACAGCCACACATTAAAAGTACTTGAATACAACGAAATATTAAACCTTCTATCAGAAGAAGCAGGCTCTTATATTGCAAAAGAAAAAGCCCTTTCCCTTACACCTTCCGATGATATGGAAGAGGTAAAAACATGGCTTGAAGAAACAGAAGAAGCCTTTAGATTATTGAATATCGAGCAGATACCCATAGGAGGTATAAGAGATATAAGGGAACCTCTCAAAATAGCTTCTCTCCAGGGCAGACTCGATATACAGCAGCTTATGGACATAGGTCAGACTCTGGCAGTATCACAGAGAATCTGGGCCTTTTTCAACAGCAGAAAAGATAAATACAATACCCTGTACTCTATGGTGCAACATTTAAATTTCTACAAAGCCATTCAGGATGCGATAAATTCCACTATAAGCCCTAAAGGAGAGATTTATAACAATGCTTCTCCCAAGCTATCTTCTTTAAGAAGAACTATTGAAGATCTCAAAAATCACATATCCTCAAAAATGTCGGAGTTCTTAAAATCGTCTCATTACGGGAAAATGCTCCAGGAAACAATTATTACGACAAGGGAAGGCCGGTATGTTCTGCCTGTAAAATCAGAATTTAAAAGCCAGTTTAAAGGTATTGTTCATGATCAGTCTTCAAGCGGTGTTACCCTCTTTATGGAACCTGTCACACTTGTTGAAAAAAATAATAAATTAAAAGAATCCATTCTTGATGAAAAAGCGGAAATAGAAGCAATATTAAGAAAGATTTCCCTTATGGTAAGCGAAGAAGTAGAAGGTATAGAAGAAAATCTTAATATACTGACAGATCTGGAACTTATACTTGCAAGAGGAAGACTTGCACACAGACTCAAAGGCATAAAACCTGTTATAAGTAAAAGAAATAGAATAAAAATAAAAAAAGGCCGTCATCCTCTTATAAAAGGAGAGGTTGTCCCTATAACGGTAGATATAGGAGAAAAATTCAAATGTCTCGTCATAACAGGGCCCAATACGGGAGGTAAAACTGTTACATTAAAAATGACAGGTCTCTTCGTGCTTATGACCAAAACAGGACTTTTTATCCCTGCAGATGAAGGAACAGAGATTTCTCTTATTAAAGGCATATATGCAGATATAGGTGACGAACAGAGTATAGCCCAGAGCCTGAGCACTTTTTCTTCCCATATAAAACAGATAGCCAGAATTCTTTCCCTGGCAGACGATAATTCCCTTATATTACTTGATGAACTCGGAGCGGGAACTGATCCGGGAGAAGGAGCGTCACTCGGTATAGCCATACTTGAATATCTTATAGCAAGAAAATCTCTCACTATCGTCACAAGTCACCACAATCAGATGAAAGCCTTTGCAGCGCTCAATCCCGATGCGGAGAATGCCTGTGTGGATTTTGACGTAGAAACCCTGAGTCCGAAATATCATCTTACAATCGGTCAGCCTGGAAGAAGTCAGGCTCTCATCATAGCGGAAAGGCTCGGTATTCCCTCTTATATAATAGATGAGGCGAAAGCGAAACAGCCGGAAAGTACCTTTGAAGTAGACAGTCTGCTGGAAAAAATAAAATCGGATAGTGACACTATTTCAGAAGAAAAAGATGCAGTCATAAACATAAAGAGAGAAATGTCTGAATTAAGGAAAAGATTGTCAGGTAATGTAGAAGAAGAGGAAAGAAAAAGAAAAAAGATAGCAGAAGAATTTCTGGAAAAATCAAAACAGATGCTCGCCTCTGCCCAGAAAGAAGTGAAAGAAACAAGACAGGCGCTGAAAAAACTCTTCAAGAACTATCAGGATTTCAAACAGGAAGAAGCCATGGCCATCATGGAGAATCTTCAGCAGAAACTTTCACTGGAAGAACAAATTGTAGAAGAATTTGTGGCAGAAGTAATACCGGAGAAAAAGCCGGAACCTGTTGATGAGGTAAAACAGGGAGATTACGTGGAAGTCATTTCCCTTGGACTTAAAGGCTATGTATCGGAAGTTCTTTCTGAAACAAAAGAAGTAAAACTTCAGGCAGGTCTTATGAATATTACCGCCAAAATTTCCGACCTTGCAAAGGCCCACCCTCCTGATTATGAGCCGCCGGAAGAGACATACAGCCGTCATATATCTACAATGAAAGTTGTAACAATCTCTCCTGAGATAAAACTTATAAGTAAAAGAGTCGAAGAAGCCCTTATGGAACTGGAGAAATATCTGGATGATGCATTTCTTGCAAAACATAAGGAAGTAAGAATCGTCCATGGTAAAGGGACAGGTGCTCTCCGTATTGCGGTAAGGGATTACCTGAAAACATCTCCTGTTATAAATTCCTTCCGTCTCGGAGGAGTCGGAGAAGGAGGAGCAGGGGTTACCATAGCGGAGCTCAAAGTTTAAATGGAATTTTTCAACATAGTCTGTTATAATAAGGAATAGCAGTTAAATAACTGTCTCAAATATATTATAGTTAGTTTCATAACTTATTAGAAATTAAGTGCTTCGTGACGCGTAACGCGTGACGCGTGACGCGAGGATTATCTGTAATTTGTTGTGAACTACACTATAATCGTCACGGGTAACGCGTAACGCGTGACGGGAGGAAAGAGATATTAATAAATTTGCATTCCTGATTATAAGGTGAATTTTTCGGACAGGGAGGATTGCACAATGAATGCCTATGAATGTCAGGCAAAATTATTGGATGATGGTCATCTGGAAATTCCTGAAGAAATAAAGCAAAAATTACATAAAAATCATTTTATTAAAGTAATAATTCTAACACAGGCAGAGAGTCCTGCAAATAAACATCTTGAAGCAGTGGATAAGTTAGATGGCTTACTGTCAGATATATCTGACGAAGATATAGAAAAGTTTGACTGTACAATAAACGAAAGAATAAACTTTAAAAGAAAGCTTCCTGATATATGAAAAAATATACACTCGATACAAATATTATTAGTTATTTACTTAAAGGAAACAAAGATTTATCAGCCATATTTAAAAAGAAAATAGAAGAAGGAAATATATTTATCATAAATTTGATTACTTATTACGAAATATGCAGAGGTCTTCTTGCCATAAATAATCTGGATAAATTAGAAAAATTCAAAGACATATGCAATTCTTTCGAAACAGGATCTATTACGATAAATACAATTTATCGTGCTGCTATTATTTATGCTGACCTGAAGAGAGATGGCAAATTAATAGACGATGCGGATATCTTTATTGCATCAATATGCATGGAAGATAACCTTATACTGGTTACCAACAATGAAAAACATTTTCAGAGAATAAAAGGGTTAAAGCTGGAAAACTGGGTTGCATAAATGGCAAAAAAAGCTTTGATTACAGGCATAAGAGGCCAGGACGGAGCGTATCTGAGTAAAGTCCTGCTGGAAAAAGGATACGAAGTCTGCGGCACAGATAGAAGAATAAGTGACTCACAGGAATGGCGATTATCTTATCTCGGTATTGAAAAAGAAATAAAAATCCTCTATATGGATTTACTCGAAATAACCAATATTATGAGAACCATAGAAAGTGTTATGCCTGATGAAATTTACAACCTGGGTTCTCAGAGTTTTGTAGGTACATCCTTTGATCAGCCTGCACTCATATGTGAAGTAAACGGCATGGGTGTCCTCAGGCTTTTAGAAACTATCAGACTGATAAAGGCAGATATAAAATTTTACCAGGCTTCTACAAGTGAAATGTTCGGTAAAGCAGTTGAAGTGCCTCAAACAGAGGAAACGCCTTTCTATCCGGGAAACCCATACGGAATAGCTAAAGTTTTCGGCCATCTCTGTGCCGTAAATTACAGGGAAACTTATAACATGTTTATCTGTTCCGGTATCCTTTATAATCATGAATCCCCTCTGAGAGGTATCGAATTCGTTACAAGGAAAATAACTCATGGAGTGGCTTCTATAAAATACGGTTTACAGGATAGACTTATACTGGGAGATCTTGAAGCAAAAAGGGACTGGGGTTATGCAAAAGAGTATGTAGAAGGTATGTGGATGATGTTAAACCATAAAACCCCTGATACCTATATACTTGCTACAGGTAAAACTCATTCGGTAAAAGAATTTGTAGAATATGCCTTCAGATATGCCGGCTATGATATAGTGTGGAAAGGTAAGGGAGTAAATGAAAAAGGCATGGATAAAAGGACAGGAAAAATTCTTGTAGAAGTATCACCTGAATTTTACAGACCTTCAGAACCGGGTTTATTAACCGGAAATCCGGAGAAAGCAAAAGAAATTCTCGGATGGGAGGCGAATTTTAAATTTGAGGATCTGATTAATCTGATGATAGAAGAAGATATGAAAGTTTTAAACAGAGGCAGGAAAATTATCACAGAGTGTAAATAAAAACCATAGCACATATTTCAATTACTACATTCGATGAGAACCTGTCCACCTGTTACGCGTTACGCGTTACGCGTCACGAATTCAAAAAAAGGAGTGTTAACTATGAAATATCATTCAATTATTTACATTTTTTTATTAATAATCATTTTTGCCGGCTGTAAATCAGACGGAACAGTATCTGAAACTTCAAATACAACTCCCACACCGGCAGGGCCGGCAATATATCAATATGGCACAAAGATAATATTCGGTGCCGGCGGGAATTCGGAACAATATCAGGTAACAGGGTGGAGTCATCCTGAAGAAGGTTTCACATGGACAGAAGGAAACAGAGCAGAATTGTTCCTGCCCGTTAATAAAACAACATCGGGTAAGACCATGCAAATATGTCTTACTCCCTATATTAAAAAGGGAAAATTAGACCGGCAGAGGATAAATATTTATATAAATGACGAGAAAACAGGTGAAATAAATGCAATTTCTCCTGAGAAAAAATTATATATAACTGAAATACCTGAGAAATATATGACAGGTGAATCTCTGAAGATAGCCTTCGAACTGCCTGACGCAGCAAGTCCCAAATCAATTGAAAGCATCGAAGATTCAAGAGTAATTGCCATTGCCGTATCCTCGATAGCTCTCTTTGAACCATATAAAACAGGAGAAAGAATTCTTTTCGGCAACGGAGGTAACGGAGAATTATATCAGGTAACAGGGTGGAGCCATCCCGAAGAAGGTTTCACCTGGACAGAAGGTAAAAAAGCAGAATTACTGCTTCCTGTTGATAACACTTCAGATGTGACGGTAAAAGTATGTCTTGCACCATATCTTCCTGAAAATAAAATAAAAAGTCAGAAGGTAAATATTTATATTAACGGAAAAAAATCCGGTCAGTGGGCATTAACATCCACCGTGCCATCACTTCAGGAATTTAAAATTCCGAAGAATCTCATAAAAGATAAATCAGTAAAAATAACCTTTGATTTACCCGATGCAAAAAGTCCGGCATCACTGGGCCTGAATCAGGATCCGAGAGAACTTGCCATACAGGTATGGTCTGTACTTATTGTTACGCCCGAATACAAAGATGGAACAGAAATTACCTTCGGTAAGAAGGGAAATTCCGGTTCCTATGAAGTAAAAGGCTGGAGTTATCCTGAAGATGGTTTTACCTGGACAGAAGGCAAAAGTGCAGAACTCCTGTTAAAGACAGGAAAAATTGACAGGGATCTGACAATGAAGGTTATATTCACTCCCCATCTGCATCAGGGGAAACTGGATACTCAGCATGTAAATATCTCTGTTAACGGTATAAAAGCAGGAGAATTGGCCATTACATCTCCTGATAAAACAGAAAAAGAGATTAAAATCTCCCGGAACAATCTGAAAAATGGAAATTTAAAAATAACCTTTGATTTACCTGATGCAGTAAGCCCGGAAGAACTGGAAGTAAATGAAGACAGGAGAGTTCTCGGACTTCAGATGTGGTCTATTATATTGCAGTAATTGTGGAATCGTGACGCGTGACGCGTGCCGGGTAATGTGCAATGCCATTACCCGGCACCATTAAACTTTAAAATATGAATATAAAAATAGCATTAATAATACCCTGGTTCGGGAAAGATCTTAAAGGAGGAGCAGAACAGCAGGCATGGCAGATTGCCATGAGACTTTCTGAAAGAAAACTTGATGTAACAGTCCTTACAACATGTTCACAGAGTTTTTCTTCTGACTGGTCTGTCAATTATTACGAACCGGGAGAATATAGAGAAGAAAATTTTATAATAAAAAGATTTCCTGTGATAAAAAGAAACAGTAAAATCTTTGATAAAGTTGTCGGTAAATTATTGGCGCTGAATAAAGAAAATTTATCTCCTTCTGCCTCACCGGTAACCAGAGCGGAAGAGGAAATTTATTTAAGTGAAAATATTAATTCTCCCTCACTTATAACATATCTCCGGGATAGCTGTGATGATTATGATATATTTCTCTTCATGCCTTACCTCTTCCCTGTTATCATAAAAGGCATAAAAGCAGTCAGAGACAGAGCCATACTTCAGCCATGCCTTCATGACGAATGTTATGCCTATCTAGACAAAGTTGGACAGGCCTTTTATGATGCAAAAAAAATATTTTATAATTCAGCCGGTGAATATGAGGTTGCCAGAATGCTATATGGTAATTGTATAGCTGAAAAATCAGTCATTACAGGTGAAGGGGTGGAAATAGAGAAGGACACGGAACAGAGGGAGACACCTCTTATAAAAGGCAATTATATTCTATATATAGGCAAAAAAGATCAGTGCAAAAACACCGATTTTCTCATAAAAGTATTTGATAATTTTATAGATAGAACGGGAAGTAAGATGAAACTTGTTCTTGCAGGAACAGGTTCTTTACCTTCAGTAAAGAAAACCGATCAGATTACAGACATAGGAGTTGTTTCGGAAAAAGAAAAATTAAATCTCCTGACATACTGTAAAGCACTTATAAACCCCAGTATAAATGAAAGTTTTTCCCGTGTTGTTTTCGAAGCATGGTTTTTCAAAAAACCTGTTATAGTCCACAGAGCATGTCTTGCAACTTATAAAGCACTGGAAGCATCCGGATTTGCGGGCATGGCCGGCGATTCCGACGAATCCTTTATGGAAATCTTTACATATTTTGATAATTCTGACGTAAAGATACTGGAAGAAATGGGCCGTAAAGGATATGATTATGCAGACAGAACTTCCAGATGGGACAGGGTAATCGACACATATATATCGGAATTTCAATCTTTGATAAAAGAAAGTAATAAAAAAATCATCTCTGAAGGAAAAACAGTTGAAAATATAAAAATCATCTTTATGTACAGGTGTATAGCAGAAGGAGATGCAGTAGGGAATGATATTATCAGGCAATATAATACGTTAAAAAATTATGGATATTCTGTTTATTTATATGCAGAAGAAGGTATTTCATCTCTTTCATATATTACAGAAAATGAACTGCCCGAAACAGGAGACAAAACTCTTATCATATATCACCATGCAAATTACTGGGAAACAGGAGAAGAATTAATCAAAAAATTCAAAGGCAGAGTCTGTATGAGATACCATAATATTACACCTCCTGTATTCTTTAAATCTTACAGTAAAAAATTAAGTACTTCCACAAAAAAAGGAAGAGAACAGACAGAAAGACTCATAAGAGAAGGTATATTTTCTCATTATATAGCTACAGGGGAATATAATAAAGAAGAACTTGTATCATACGGCGTCAGGGAAGAAAACATATCTGTTCTGGCACCATTTCATAGGATTAATGATTTCAATGAAGGACGTGTAAATTCAGAATTACTCGACGAATTATCACATAACAGGATAAATCTTTTATTCACAGGCAGGATAAGTCCGAATAAAGGACATAAACATCTTATTAAAACAGTAAAAGAATATGTTAATCTATATAACAGACACATACATTTAAATATCACAGGAGGCTCTGACTCTGAAACAGAAGGTTATTATAAAGAATTAAGAGACATGATAGATGCATATAAACTTTCCGATGTAATTACCTTCCGAAATACTGTCAGTTTTGAAGATTTAAATACGTTCTACTGCGGTTCCGATATATTTTTACTTATGTCAGAACATGAAGGTTTCTGTGTGCCAGTTCTTGAAGCACAGTATCACAGATTGCCCGTAATAGCACTTGAAAGAACTGCCGTAACAAACACTGTCGGAGACAATCAGATTACCTTTAAAGAACCTGATTACAGGCTCTTTGCTTCTGCCATTCATATAATGGCAAAAAATAAATATTTCAGATATTATCTGACAGATAAAGGATATGCTAATTATCTAAAATATGAAGACCCTGTTCTGTGTGAAAAATTGCTGAACATAATCAGGGAGCATATAAATGAATAAGCCAAAAATTGCCTTTATTGTCCAGAGATGCGGCAGAGAAGTAAACGGAGGAGCAGAAGCCCACTGTTTAACTATGGCAGGCAAGATGAAGGAACTGTGGGATGTAGAAATACTTACAACCTGTGCGGTAGACTACATTACATGGGCAGATTATTATCCTGAAGGAGTGGAGTTAATTGACGGAGTGCCGGTAAGAAGATTCCACGTAGACACTCAGAGAGTAAAAGAAGAATTTGATTCTTATTCCGAATATATTCGCCATAATATAACCATTGTTACAGAAGAAGAATGTGAAAAGTGGATGAACCTGCAGGGACCTGTAAGTACAGGCTTATTGAATTATATTAAAGCAAACAGAGATACCTATGACAGATTTATATTTTTCACCTATCTTTACTGCAGTACCTATTACGGCCTGCCTCTTGTATCAGAAAAAGCCTGTCTTGTTCCTACGGCTCATGACGAATGGCCCATTTATCTACCCATATGGAATGAATTCTTTAAAAAGGCCGGAGCTTTTATATTTAATACATTGGAAGAAAAAACGTTTCTGGAGAAAAGATTCCCCTGTACAACTTTTAAAGGAGAGATTGCAGGTGTGGGAGTTGATCTGCCTGAAGATATTTCGGAACAGAGGTTCAGAAAGACATACAGAATTGATTCTCCCTATATGCTTTACATAGGAAGAATAGAAGAAAGTAAAGGGTGTAAAGAATTATTCGATTATTTCGTGAGATACAAAAAAGAAGATAGTAGTAACATAAAACTCGTTCTGGCAGGGAAACCTCTCATGGAAGTACCGGAGGGTCCTGATATTATACCAGTCGGTTTTATAGATGAAAAAACAAAATTCGATGCAATAAAAGGATGTGAATTTTTAATAAACCCTTCTCCCCATGAAAGTCTTTCCATAGTTTTACTCGAAGCATGGAGCCTGAACAGGCCGGTTCTTGTAACGGAAAAATGTAATGTTCTTGTTGAACAATGCAGAAGGAGTAACGGAGGTCTCTGGTACAGAGACTATGATGAATTCAAAGCCTGTATTGAATATTTATTAAAGAACAAAAATATTGCATCAAACAGTGAAAAATTTGTTAAAGAACATTATTCCTGGGAAGGAATAAAAAAGAAATATGAAGACATATTAATAAACAGAGAAAAAAATTGTTCCATAGATTTAAGAGAAAAAAAGTCCGGAGAGACAGTAAAGAAAAACATAAATTCATCCGGTTATATTTCAGGCCTGTTTCCTTACATAACAGCTATTATTTTATGTTTATTAATAGTGTTCCCTGTAATGAATCTGGGGAGAGCCGATATGAATATTCCTTTTTTATATGACGGAGACAGCCTTAATGCTCAGGCAGTTATATTCAAAGGTATTATTGATAACGGATGGTATGTGACCAATAATTTCCTCGGTGCTCCTTATGGATCAAAGGAATATGATTTTATGGTCTGTCAGAATTTAAATCTTCATTGTTTTTTCATAAAACTATGTTCCCTTTTTTCAAACTCATATGGTTTCATTATGAATATTTATTTTCTTCTCTCTTTTATTTTTATTACCATTACTTCTCTGTATGTATTCCTGAGATTTAAAATTTTCGCACCTGTTGCTGTTATTGCAAGTCTTTTATTTACTTTTTTGCCATATCATTTCTTTCGCGGAGAAGGACATTTCTTTCTCGGTACCTATTACATAATACCTCTGACAGTAATGCTTGTTCTGGAGTTATATGACAGTCAGGTAATACTTTACAGAGAGAACTATAAAAAAATTGCTATCTGTTTAATTATATGTATTTTAACAGGCTGTGATTTTATCTATCATCCTTTTTTTACCTGTTATTTTTTACTGACAGCAGGTCTATTGTATTCAATATGGTCAGGAAAAATCAATTATCTGCTGAATTCATTGATCTTAACAGGAATTATTTCGGCAGTCATATTTCTTAATCTCAGCCCCAATATTATATATACACTGCAAAACGGTGCAAATACGGAATTTTCATCACGGAATCCGGAGGACGGAGAGCTGTACGGATTAAAAATTACCCAGTTATTATTGCCTGTAACAGGCCATAGATTGGACTGTCTGGAAGCTTTAAAAAATAAATATAATTCTACTGCACCTCTTGTTACGGAAAACGATACAGCATCACTGGGCATAATAGGAAGCATAGGATTTTTAATATTACTCAGACATTTATTATATGGAAAAACAAATAATCGCCTGATAAAACATTTAAGTTTTTTAAATATAGCGGCACTGTTACTTGCCACGACAGGCGGTTTTGGTTCACTGTTTAATTATCTTATATTTTCCAAAATAAGAAGTTACAACAGAATAAGTGTTTATATAGCGTTTTTTTCATTACTCACATTATCCATATTATTAAGTGAATTTTATAAGAAATATATAAATTCGAGAGGCAGAAAAATCGGTTTTTATATATTTATAACATTCATTCT
>CAYSLJ010000124.1:0-21378 GCA_964431735.1 uncultured Synergistia bacterium
ACTACTCACTAAATAATTTATAAATGGTTACGAACTTACCTGTCTCGGTACTTAGGAGTTGTCAGGAAATAACTACATCTTAATTACGATTTGTATCGTGACGCGTAACGCGTAACGCGTGATGGGAGGATACTAATCGTTCTAACAATTTGCCGGAGTTATTTTTCTTACAGTCCTTAGGAACGATAATTAAATAACTGTCTCAAATATATTAAATCGTGACGCTTTACGCGAGGAAAGAGACAATTAATAAAATTCTATTCCTTATTAATATTTTCGATTGCTGACGGAGGTAAATACGAAACCGGATAATCTGTGGTTTTGTCTTCTCCCGTCACGCGTCACGCGTTACGCGTCACGACTTATAAGCACTAAGAGTGATAAATTACGGAAAATAATAAAAAGAAGACTTTGTGTGAGATGATAGAAATTTTAATTTTGAAAATGGAGGTGTTGTCAGAATAAAGTGGAGAATTTCCATGAATATGTAATAAAATCCTTTCGGTTAAACTGATTGGCAGAAAAATCGTTGGAAACCGCTAATCTGTTGATTTTAGCTCATCTGAATGGTGTCAGGTCCCGGTTACGTCGCATGTAATGTGTTACAGGCCAAAAAATCATTAAAACAACTATAAAGGAGGTAAAAAGTGCAGAAGTTTTTTTCTTTAATCACTGTGGTATTATTTGTATCATTATTATCTGTATTACCTGTTCTGGCAGACCCTTTTTCCGATGTTCCCCAGGGACACTGGGCATATGATGCAGTGCAGATGCTTGAAGAAAAGGGTCTTGTAGAAGGATATCCCGATGGTCTTTTCAAAGGTGAAAGACCTATGACACGTTATGAAATGGCTATGGTTGTAGCAAGAGTTATTGCAAAACTGGAACAGGTTCAGTCTTCTATTCCTGAGATGCCTGATCTATCCGTATATGCAACAAAAACCGATCTTGAAGCCATAAATAAATTAATAAAAGAATATGGCAATGAACTGGATGCTCTCGGAGTAAGGGTTACGAATGTAGAAGATACGCTCGGTAAACTTTCAGGCAGAGTGGAAGAACTGGAAAGAATAAAAGTGAGCGGCACCTTTGAAAGTGTCGGTATGACTATGGGGATTTCCCCTGAAACCGGGAATGTTTCAGGCCCGGGAACTCCTGACCCGAATTCTCACAATATAAGACCTGGTTTTGACAGATATTTAAATCCTCTTGGAGAAGCTTTCAAAGTAGTCGATGGAAGTGCTCTTGTATCCAGGCTGGATCTTACTGTAACGGCAAAGCTTGCCGATAAATTGAAAGGCGGCGGTAATCTTATAGCCTACAGTGCTTTCGGAGATAAGAGATTGATTGAATGCTGGGGAACTATGGTGCCCTATAATTCAACAGGTGTTACCAGTATATGGAATCAGAATTTTCAGGCCAACCTGGGTACACTCTGGGTAGACAGTGATGTGGAAAACTGGGATTTTACTATTAAATTCGGAGAATATAATCTGAATAAAGTCTCGAAAAATCTTTTTTACGGTCAGAGAAGTATTATTGGTCTCGGAGGAAGAGATGTTTATCCTCTGGAAGGAATAAATATAACAGGTAAACTCTATAAAACGGTAGATATGGAATTTTTTATGGCCAGAAATTCCAATGTTTTTAGAAGGGTAAACGATCACAGCATATATACCCTTGGCAATCCCTATAATGACGGTGCCGGCTCTATAAGGATGCTTACAAACGGCACTACAGATCCCGGTCTTTATGATAACTATATGTACGGTGCATGGTTCGGTTATGATTATGAGAAGGTTTTTCATATAGAAGGTGCATTCCTCAGGATATATGATGATTATGCCAATCACCCTGCTCCTTCAACTCTCAGCTACTATCAGGATCCGAGAGAAACCAAATATTTTGGTTTTAAAGGACATTATAATATAAAGGAAAATATTAAGATATACGGTGAATTTGCCGGTACCAGATTTAATATGAATATGAACAATGGCGAAAATCCTACAGGTAAAGGTTATCTCGGTAATATAGGAGCCCAGGTGAAACTGGATAATTTACAGTTCTACGGAGAATATGATTATACTGCTCCCAATTATGATCCTTTCTCTTATCATCAGACATGGCTCAGAGCCTATACCGATGGTTATCATGCGGGATGGGACTGGAAATACGGCCAGAGATGGGGCAACGCCGTAAGATTTGGGAAATTCAGAGCAAACAGGCAGGGATTTGAAGGTGGTCTGTCTTATAAGTTTGAAAAGGGAGATGTCTACGGAGATTTCAGCTATTTAAAACAGATAGAACCTACAAGAAATACACTGGATGAAAATAATTTCAATATCGATCCTCTTACAGGATTGAACAGAGCTAATACCTATGGAAATCAGGATTCAATATTCCGTTATGCTTCCGATAGTAAAGGCAGTGAAATATATCTGAGGGTAGGAGGCAGATATGATGCATGTGAAAAAATTCATATCTGGGGTATGTATGATTATGAGAATTTCCAGAGAGATTATGCTGCATCAACAGTCGGAAGAGTGTCAGATAATAAGACTGATTATTCCTACCATTTTGTTAATACAGGTGTTACCTATGATCTTACAGATAATTTTTCCGTTCAGGGAAATCTGGAATATTATAAAGCAAAAGGTATAAAAGACAATGGCGGAAATATAGAAGAATCTCAGCTTATACCGGGTGTTTCTACACAGTATAGATTCAGTGATACCACTTCGTGGATACTGGATTATAAATTTTATTCCGTTAAAGATGAAACAAGGCCTGCTGACAATAACTGGGATTATACTGCAAACAAGCTTGTTACAAGACTTGAAGTCAAATTTTAGCAGTCCTTATAATAAACAGGTCTTTTAATGTACTTTAAAAATTTAATCTGGAGGTTTATATTATGAGTAATGAAAATTTGGAAAGTAAACGCTGGCTTATAGCTATTGCCGGAGTGATTATGCAGGTGTCGCTGGGAACTGTTTATGCCTGGTCAGTATTTAAAAAGCCTCTTATGACAAATCATGGTTGGACGGAAACTTCTACACAGGTGACTTTTATGATCTGTATCGGAATGATAGGTCTGGCAGCAGCTTTTGGCGGAACTCTTCTTGATAAGAAAGGCCCGAGATTTGTTGCTACTATCGGTGGTATTCTTTTTGGTATAGGAACCCTGCTTGCAGGTCTGGCAGATCAGATGGGTAGTATAGCCCTTCTTTATTTAGGTTTTGGTTTTATTGGCGGTCTTGGTAACGGCTTTGGATATGTTACTCCTATTGCCACATTAATCAGATGGTTCCCTGATAAGAGAGGACTAGTTACAGGACTTGCAGTAATGGGTTTTGGTTTTGGAGCATTTTTTATGGGTAAGATTGCTCCCGGAATGATTAATACTATGGGAGTTGCAAATACGTTTTATATACTCGGTGCTATTTTCCTTGTTCTCGTGACTGCTTCGGCACAGTTATTCAAAAATCCTCCTCAGGGGTGGCTTCCTGCAGGATTTACTCCTGTAGCCGGGAAAAGTGCCACTGCAGCGGATTCTTTTAATTTTGACGAAGCTATAAAAACACCTCAATGGTGGATGCTCTGGGGTATGCTTTTCCTTAATGTTACCGCAGGTATCGGATTATTATCACAGCTTTCCCCGATGGCACAGGAACTTTATAAAAATACTATAACAGACGAGAAAGCTCTTGCTATCGCAGGGGGAAGCATTGTAGCTATTGCTTCTATTTTTAACGGTCTGGGCAGACTCTTCTGGGCAGGCCTTTCTGATTCTATAGGCAGAAAGAATGTTTTCATGATTATGTTTTTAACCCAGGCTGTTCTTTATATTATTCTGCCTCAGATCAGTAATGTTATGCTCTTTACGGTTTTTGCCTGTTATCTTCTGGCCTGTTATGGCGGAGGTTTTGCAACTATGCCCGGTTTTGCTGCAGATGCCTTTGGCCCTGCTTATATCGGAAAGGTTTATGGCATAATGATTACTGCATGGGGTGTGGCAGGAGTTGTTGGCCCATTTGTATTTGCCCAGTTTAAAGGTGTAGCTCTTTATGTTGCAGCAGGACTTCTTATTGTAGGTTTCCTGGATGCTCTTCTTTATAAGAAACCTGATGCTAAATCAGCAAAATAGGTTTTGAGATATAAAAACAGGTGAGTAAAACTCACCTGTTTTTATATCTAACAACCATGACCGGTTAGGTCACAACTAAGTATGAGAAATTTTTCCTCCCGTCACGCGTTACGCGTTACGCGTTACGATTCTCATATAAATAATAGAAAAATATTTTTGTTGTCAGAACCGGCCCTGACATGATCTCACACATGTTTTAGTAATTCCACAAGACCTGTTTCCAGATTATAATAAGCTCCTACAATTTTAACCTGACCTTTCTCTACAACTTTATCCAGCACGGGAGGAGTTGTCTTTAATTTTTCCACTGTTTCCATAATATTCAGTTTTGTTGTATTTTCATATATATCACCCTGTAACTCTCTGGCTTTTTCCACTACAGGAAGAAGTGATTTTACTATATAACCTGTATTCAATGAAACTTCGGAACCTGAAATGGTTGCCCTGATAGCTCCGCAGTTACTGTGTCCCATTACCATTACCAGATTTACATCAAGATGTTCTACTGCATATTCTATACTTCCGATGATTATGTCATCAAGAATGTTCCCTGCCACTCTTATGATAAATAAATCCCCGAGACCCTGATCAAAAATAATTTCCGGCGGTATTCTGGAATCGGAACAACCAAGAATAGCTGCGAAAGGATGCTGTCCCTGAAGTATTTTAATCTGTCTCTCTATTGTCTGATCAGGATGACTCATATGCCTTTCTGCAAATCTTTTATTCCCTTCCAATAATTTTTGTAAAGCTTCTTCATACTTCATTGAAATCACTCCTTTAAGAGTTATAGTTATTTTTTGTATCTCACATTACTGACCTGAGCATGAGCATGTAATAAATTGCATCCTCCCGTCACGCGTTACGCGTTACGCGTCACGAGAATAAAATATGCATTATTTATACTCACCTCAGTAATTGCTGGATTATGATTCTTGTTATCATAAAAATATCCTTTATAGTTTTTTTAGAAGGACTTTTCAGAAAAATAATAGAATCAAATAAAGTAAAATGATATAATATGAAAAAGGAGGTCATATATGCAAAATCATATAAAAGATAAGATTGAAGCAATTTCTGCACAGTATCCTGATAAAAAATCTGCCCTTATACCTGCTCTGGATATTCTTCAGAGGGAAAGAAATAATAATCTTTCTTCTGAAGATATAAGAGAAGTGGCTAATTATCTGGGAACTACAGAGAGCAGAACCTATGGTGTGGCCACATACTATACCATGTTTAACGTAAAACCTGTCGGCACATATCATCTTCAGGTTGATACGAATATACCCGGGTTTTTAACAGGTGCCGATGAAATTCTGAAGCATCTTGAAAAAAAACTTGGTATAAAGGTAGGGCAGACTACTTTAGACGGATTTTTTACACTTACTTCAGTGCAGGATCTTGGCTCATGCGGTACATGTCCTGTCATTCAGGTAAATGATATTTATTATGAAAATATGACTTTAGAGAAAACGGACATGCTAATCGATAGTCTTCGTAAAGGTATTATGCCGGAACCGGATAAGACCTCTTATTATGGTACTGAATGTAATATACTCCTCAAAAATCGGGGAAAAGAAAATTCCAGGAGTATAAAGACTTATAAATCAAACGGCGGTTATAAAACTTTAGAGAAATCTCTGTCCATGAAACCTTCTGATATTATTGCCGCTGTTAAAGAAGCCATGCTCAGAGGAAGGGGAGGAGCCGGTTTCCCCGCAGGATTGAAATGGGGATTTCTTCCCAAAAATGATGACCGTCCCGTATATCTTATCTGTAATGCAGACGAAGGTGAGCCGGGAACATTCAAGGACAGACAGATTATGGAATATGACCCTCATCTGCTTATTGAAGGTATTGCCATAAGTGCCTATGCCATAGGTGCAAAGAAAGCTTTTATATATATCAGAGGAGAATTTCGCTGGATTGCGGAAATCCTTGAAAAAGCAGTAAAAGAAGCAAAAGAAGAAGGATGTCTTAACTATACTGATATTGTAGTTCATAAAGGAGCCGGTTCCTATGTGTGCGGTGATGAAACGGCTTTAATGGAAAGTCTGGAAGGCAAAAGGGGCTATCCCAGGAAAAAACCGCCTTTCCCTGCAAATAAAGGTCTTTATGATTGCCCTACAATTATTAATAATGTGGAAACACTTGCAACAGTACCTTTTATTATAGAACATGGTGTGGAAGAATTCAGAAAAATAGGCACTACAGGTAATTTTGGCCCCAAACTCTACGGTGTGAGCGGCCATGTAAACAGACCCGGTATGTATGAGTTTCCTCTGGGAACTCTGCTGGAAACGATCCTTGATGCGGCAGGAGGGGTAAAGGGTAAATTGAAAGCCGTTATAGTAGGAGGTCTTTCCGTTCCCATACTCAGGGCAGATGAAATCAAAGGATTGAAAATGGATTATGACTCATGTCTTAAAGCGGGAACCATGCTCGGTTCCGGTGGTATTATGGTAATAAATGATACTGTATCAATACCTGAGTTGACTCTGCGAACAATAAGTTTTTATGCTCATGAGTCCTGCGGACAGTGTGTGCCATGTCGTGAAGGATCTCATACTATAAAAGAACTGCTTAAAAAGATTCTTCATAAGAATGGAACAGGGGAAGATATTGAACTTATATTAAAACTGTGCCGTAATATTAAAGGCCGCACCATCTGTCCTACAGGTGATGCTTTCTCCATGCCTGTCGAGGCAATGATTCTTAAATTCAGAGATGAATTTGATGCACTGGTAAAGGGTTAATTATACCATCGTGAGAATATATATGAGAATCATGACGCGTCACTCGTTACGTGTGGCGGGAGAAGAGGTTCTCTTTACTTGTTATGACTGCAATCAATCAGAGGTGTACGTTTAATGTGAATAAATGGTATTAGAATCCTTCCACGCGTCACGCGTCACGCGTAACGCGTCACGAGAAATTAAAGGAGGTAATTTTTATGTCAAAGAAAATTCTCATGATCGATGATGATGATGAACTGGTTGAATCTGTAAAAATACTGCTTGAAGCCAAAGGTTATGAATTTTTATCGGCTCCTTCCAGTGCCGAGGGCTTTGAGATGGCAAAAAAAGAACAGCCTTCTCTCATTCTCCTCGATGTTATGATGACTCATGACAGTGACGGACTTGACGGGGCGGTTAAATTAAAAAATGAGAAATTGACTGCAGATATACCTGTTATTATGATGACAGGTATAAGAAAACCCGATAATTTACTTGAAAGTTATGCTTCAGATGAAAAATTTTCTAATATCAAAGGTGTTTATGAAAAACCACTGAAACCTGAGACTCTTATTAAACTGGTGAATAAACATGCCAGATAAAATGAAACGGGGAATTGTTTAAACTTGACGATTATATTAAGCATTAAGGAATGAAAATTTATTAAAGGTCTCTTCCCTCGCGTCACGCGTCACGGGTTAATATAATGTCGTTCCCGGGCTTATAATTAAAGGGTATAGGAATTTTCATTTTTAATGGCTTAAAATAAAGCTTTAGATGAAAATTAAGTAGAAGCAATTTATCTAAATAATTAAATAAGGAGGATTGTCATGGAATTAAAAAAAATGACAATAGACGACAGGGAGGTTTTGTTTGAAGAAGGCAAAACAGTTCTTCAGGTGGCAAGAGAAAATGATATTTATATTCCTTCTCTCTGCTATCATAGAAAAACCGGCCCTGCAGGCCGGTGCCGTGTCTGTCTTGTAGAAGTAGAAGGTATGAGAGGACTTCAGACATCCTGTTCTTTACCTGCTAAAGAGGATATGGAAGTAAATACTCATACGGAAGAGGTAATAGAAGCTCAAAAACTTTTTATTAATCTGCTTCTGGCAGATGGACATCATAACTGCCTGTCCTGTGAGGCAAACGGTGAATGTGAATTACAGCAGGCCTGTTATCATCTCGGTATTGAACTTCCTGCTTTCCAGGTAGATAGCGTAAGAGAAAATTATGATGATTCAAGTGAGATGATACGTCGTGACCCTAATAAATGTATTCATTGCGGCCGATGTATTGATGCCTGTAATTCTGTTGTGGTGAATGAAGTTTTGGATTTCGGTTATCGCGGCAGGGATGTTAAAGTTATATGTGATTATGGCCTTCCTATGGGAGATTCTAAATGTGTTCAATGTGGTGAGTGTTCTCAAATATGTCCCGTAGGTGCAATTATAGATAAGAAACCCATAGGTAAGGGGAGGACATGGGAACTGGAGAAAATAAATACAACCTGTCCTTATTGCGGTGTTGGCTGTCAGATGACTGCCCATGTAGATAGAAAGAAAAATCATATAGTGAAAATTACGGGGAGAGAAATTCCCCCCAATGACGGTATGTTATGTGTTAAAGGCCGTTATGGCTATGATTTTGTCTCTCATCCTGATAGATTAAAATACCCTATGATTAAAAAAGATGGTAAACATGTAAGGGTTTCCTGGGATGAAGCCCTTGATTATACAGCAGAAAGGATTAAAACTATCATTAAGCGTGATGGACCTGATGTATTCTCAGCCTTTGGTTCAGGCAGAATTACAAATGAGTCCAATTATGCAATAATGAAGTTTGCCCGCGGAGTGGTCAGGACTAATAACGTTGATCACTGCGCCCGTACATGACACGCTCCCACAGTCGCCGGTCTGGCGGCAAGTTTTGGAAGCGGTGCAATGACCAATTCTGTTAGAGAACTGGAAGATGCAAAAGTAATTTTTGTAATAGGTTCCAATACTACAGAGGCTCATCCCGTTGTATCCTATTATATGAAGAGAGCTGTTAAAAAAGGAGCAATCCTTATAGTAAATGATCCCAGGAAAATTGATCTTACAAAATGGGCAACCATTCATGTCCAGCATAAAGTTGGAACTGATATTGCCTATATCAATGGATTAATTAATGAGATATTTAAAAATGGTCTGGAAGATAAGGAATATATGAAGGAACATACGGAAAATCCGGATGACATACGCAAATGGGTAGAAGGTTATACAGTTGAAAAATCTTCTGAGATCTGCGGTGTTCCTGTAGAAATGATGAAAAAAATAGCAAGAATACTCGGTGAGGCAGAACATGTAAGTGTTTGTTATACTCTTGGTATTACAGAACATATCTGTGGCACTGATAATGTCAAAACCCTTGCGAATCTACAGATGGTACTGGGTAATATAGGCTTTTATGCAGCAGGACTCAATCCTTTAAGAGGACAGAATAATGTTCAGGGTGCCTGTGATATGGGTGCTTTGCCGAATGTTTACCATAATTATCAAGCAGTTGACAATCCTCAGATTAAGGAGAAAATGGAGAAGGCCTGGGGAGTATCTGATATTCCTGCAAAGCCCGGTTATAAAATGCCGACTATGTTGCACAAAGCTCTGGATGGGGGAACTAAAATTCTTTATTGTATCGGTGATAATACAATTCAAACTGAGCCTCATATGGCTCATACAATTAAAGAAATAGAAGCCCTCGAATTTTTTGTATGCAGTGATATATTCCCTAATATTACTACCGAATATGCCCATGTAATTTTCCCTGATTGTTCCTGGGGTGAAGTTGATGGTACGTTCACTAACACTGAAAGAAGGGTGCAGAGAGTCAGAAAACTTGTTGACTCTCCCGGCGAATGTCGTCCTCAATGGTGGGTTCTTCAGGAATTGGCCAGGAGAATAAATGGTTATGATCTTGGATTTACTTCCTCTGAAGCAGTCTGGGAAGATATGCGTAAAACATCAACAGGTTTTGCAGGTATTACTTATAAAAGGATAGATGAACAGGGATTACAGTGGCCATGTCCTACAGTTGAACATCCTGGCACTCCATTCCTTCATACATCGGGCAAATTTACCAGAGGGAAAGGACTTTTCCATAAAACAGATCATATTCCTCCATTTGAACAGACAGATAAGGATTATCCTTTTGTTCTTTCTACAGGAAGGCGTCTCTGGCATTATCATAGTGCCACTCAGACCCTTCACTCGGTGGGATTTAAGAATTTATTCCCTGAAGAATTGATTGAAATAAATACTGATGATGCCAGGAAACTTGGCATAAAATCAGGTGATATAGTTAAAGCTATCAGCAGACGCGGTGAGATTACTTTAAAAGCCTGGGTGAACGAACGTTCTGCTCCGGGCATATGCTGGATTGCATTTCATTTTGCTGAGGCCTGTGCCAATGTTCTTACAATCGATAAATTTGATCCTGTTACTGAAACAGCAGAATATAAAGCCTGTGCCATAAAAGTCGAAAAAGTGGCAGATGGAGTAGAACCTGTCTCGAAAATTTTAAGACAGGCAAGGCCTTAAAGATTAAGTGTTAAAGATTAAGTGAGTGGTAAGTGGGGAGTAGTGAGTGTAATACTGCCTGCTCACTACTCACTATTCACTGTTAAAATTCTATTTTTACTGTACCATGTTTATTTGCGCCTTTCAGTGATGAGAGAAAACCTGTTATGGTGCCACGTAAACAATCCTGTACAAATTTTTTCACAGGCAGTTTTTCACCATTAATCCATACCTTTATATCACTGTAAAGAGAATTACAATCTTCTATGGTCTTTTCTCCTTTTACTATGGATTTACCGAGTTCATAACAGGTATTGTGACCACATTCGCCGCAATTTAAATCCGGTAATTTAAATCCTCCCGATTCAATGATATCACATAATTTTCCCACATCATTTATCAGAGGAACATCAGAACCATTGAAAGGTTTCACTCCATATTGGGCCAGTTCCAGACCGACAAATAGATTTTCCGGATTTTCCTTCCCATCTGTACATACTATACGTGGATAATTACGGGCTGATTTATTTCCTTCTACTATTACCAGCTCTGTATCTACATAGGTCAATAATTCTTCAATGGTGAATTGTTTTTTCCAGACCGAGTAAGCTTCATTATGGGAGAATAATAATGTGGAAACACCGAGGGCGCTGAATTTTTGAGTATCTTTATCATCAGTTTCAGGTATAACATCACACTGGTGACCTTCGGCTGCATTATCAGATGATTTAGGGCAGTTTTTTACCCCCCCGCAGCTTCTGTGTTTGATAACGGTAATTTTTTTGTCTCTTTTCTGGAATTCTTTTATTAAATTAACTATTAAAGTTGTTTTACCACTTTTGCTATAACCTACTATCCCGACTATTTTCATTTGATAACACCTCTTTCTTACTGGCTAATATTGATAATTATGATATAATAAATATATTCGTGAAAGATATTTATATGAGAATCGTGACGCGTAACGCGTGACGCGTGACGGGAGGAACAAATTCTCATATTTCGTTGTGACCGAACCGGTCGTGGTTGTTACACGGAGACTTTTTATCTCCTGTTATAATTGAAATCAATCCCTGTAATAACAGGAAGATTCTTAACCGGAATATTTATTATTGTAACATGAAATCATGTTAAGTGCAAAAAGGAAGTGGCAGATTGATAGAACGTTTTAGAGTAACTAAAATAAGGGAAAATAAAGTAGAAATTACAGAAGATATGACTATTAAAGAGATTCCCTTTACGATTAATATAAACGGAAGGGATATGGTAACTCTTGTAAGTTCTCCCAATGATCTTGAAGATTTGACCAGGGGGTTTCTGTTTACTTCAGGTATGATTACTATGGAATCTGATATTAACATATCGATTGATTATAATGAATGGAAAGCTTATTTGATTTTAGAGGAAAATAACAAAAATATACTTTTTAACAGATTATATACAGGTAATGAGGAGGGAGTTTTATATTATAAACTTTATGATAGGAATAGAAAAAAAATTTCTTCTGATTTGTCTGTAACATATATTCAAATAATTGAATTAATGAAGGATTTCCAGTGCAGAGAGCGTATGTTTGCACAAACCGGCGGAGCTCATAGTGCTGCTATTGGTAATAAAGAAAAAGGTATATTTTTTTTCAGGGAAGATATAGGGAGACATAATGCAATAGATAAAGCTATCGGTGCTGCATGGGCCAAAAAAATTCATATGAAAGATACATTTATAATTACCAGTGGAAGAGTATCGTCAGAACTTGTTTTAAAATGTGAGATTTCCGGTATCCCTTTAATAATATCAAAAAGTGCTCCTACATCTCAGGCAGTAGATCTTGCAAGAAATACAGGTATAATACTTGTCGGGTTTGTTCGTGGTAATAATATGAATGTATACAGTGAATATGACAGGGTCATTCTTTAATTTTCTTGATTGTCTATTATTTTTTTGATATACTTATAAACATATAGTTAGTTTCATAACTCTCTATAAATAATAACCTCGTAATGCGTAATGTGTAATGCGTAAAGCGTAATGCGTAAAGCGTAATGCGTAATGCGTGATATAAACCTGTCACGCGTCACGACTGTTTAAATTCTAATAAGTTATGAAAATACACTATAATTTCATTAAAGGGGGCGTTATATTTATGGGATATATTGAAGATATACTGTCTATGGCAGTAACCAGGGAGATTGAAGCCTATGAATTTTACAAACAGGTCAGTGAGAAGGTTTCAGATAAAGAAGTAAAGAAGATTTTTAAAGAGCTTTCAGATGAAGAACTCGGCCACAGAGATTTTTTAGAAAAACTTAAGCTTGAACCGGTTATGATGAAAAAGATAGAACCTCCGAAAGCGGACTATAAGGTGGCAGAATCAACAGCACTTCCTCCCTTCAGTCTTAATATGAAACCTGCCGATGCTATAGCTCTTGCCATGAAAAAAGAACAGCAGGCAGTAGAGTTTTACCGTTCTATGGCTGACTTTTCCGGTGATAGTGAAATTAAAGAAAAATTTAATAATCTTGCCAGTATGGAACTCAATCATAAACACAGACTGGAAAATGTTTTTGTAGATATTGGATATCCGGAAGCTTTCTAACAGGTTATATGAGAAGCGTAACGCGTAACGCGTGACGCGAGGAAAGTGACTATTTATAAATTTCCATTCCTGAATTTTAATAAGTTATGATTAGAATTACCGAGGTGAGTATAAATAATGCATATTTTATTCTCGTGACGCGTAACGCGTAACGCGTGACGGGAGGATGCAATTTATTACATGCTCATGCTCAGGTCAGTAAAGAGTCAGATTTTTTCTGACTCTTTTTTATGTGAAAAATTATATTACAGATAATGGAATTTTAGAAGGATTTTTTTACTAAAATTAGAATTGAATTAAGCTGAAGTTCACTGTAAATAGACATGACCGGGTATGAGAATCTGCAGTCAGTGCATCTACAAACTTCATCATTCTCATATAAAATATAATATATGGGAATATTTCTTAAATTTTTTTATTATGTTTACTGTTTTAACGGTAATCCCCGCGTGACGCGTCACGCATCACGATAATTAACTAAGGAGAGTGGTAAGATGTTAGAAGCTGAAAAGGATCAGTTGAAAAATGAAATTGCCCGTCTGGCGGGAGCTTACAAGAATCATAGAAGCGGTTTACTACCTGTATTACTCCACATACAGCAAAAATACCGTTATATATCCAGTTATGCCATGCAGGAAGTAGCAGATGTGTTCAGTATTCATCCGGTTGAGGTCTATGGTGTTGTAAGTTTTTATTCCTTCCTTTCAACTGAAAAGAAGGGTAAATTTGTTATTTATCTCTGTCAGACCATATCATGTGATATGTCAGGTAAAGCTGCCATAGCAAGACAGCTTGAAAATGAACTTGGTATAAAGTTCGGCGAAACTACTCCTGACGGACTGTTTACTCTTGCTTATACCAACTGTCTCGGTGTTTGCGATCAGGGCCCTGCAATGCTTGTGAATGAAGAACTTTATACAAAAGTTAAACCTGAAGATGTTCTGGATATAATCGAAATATATAGAGCAAAATTTGGTGCCCATGTAACTACGCTTATTTGAGGAGGAAAAACTTATGGTACACAAAAAAGGACCTGTTGTATTAGTCGATACAAATGTAAATGAAGTATTGAAAAAAGCTCTTTCAATGAGCCGTGTAGATATTTTGGATGAAATAAGAAAATCAGGATTAAAAGGACGTGGGGGGGCAGGATTCCCTACTGAAACAAAATGGAACCTTGCAGGTACTGCAAAAAGTGAAAAGAAATATGTTGTATGCAATGCAGATGAAGGTGAACCGGGAACATTTAAAGATAGAGTATTACTGGATGAATATACAGATGATCTCCTTGCAGGAATGACTCTTGCAGGTTATGTCATAGGTTCTAATCAGGGTATTATTTATTTAAGATGTGAATATATCTACCTTTATAAAAAGATAGAAAAGAAAATAGAAGAAAGACGTGAGAAAAATCTTCTCGGTAAGAATATACTCGGTAAAAAAGGATTTAATTTTGATATTTACATACAACCCGGAGCAGGAGCTTATGTTTGCGGAGAAGAAACAGCTCTTATAGAGAGTCTGGAAGGACATCGCGGAGAACCCAGAAACAGACCTCCCTATCCTGTAGTTGTAGGATATCTCGGCAATCCGACTATTGTTAATAACGTAGAAACCTTTATTACTGCTCTCAGAATTATAGAAAACGGAGCAGACTGGTTTAAAACCCATGGAACCGATAAGTCAACAGGGACAAAATTATTCAGCATATCAGGTGATTGTAAATCTCCCGGAGTATATGAATTCCCTATGGGTATTACTGTATGGGAACTGTTGAAAATTGTCGGAGGAGAAGATGCCAAAGCAGTTCAGATAGGAGGAGCTTCCGGACGATGTGTCCCTCAGAGTGAATTCGACTCTACTATTGCCTATGAAGATATATCTACCGGCGGTTCTATTATAATTTTTGCCCCTCATAGAAATATGTTGCATGTAGCAAAGAATTTTATGGAATTTTTTGCAGAAGAATCATGCGGTCAGTGTACACCATGCAGATATGGAACAGAAACTCTGCTGGAAGGTATAGAGATGCTGGAGAAAAAGAAATGTTCTATGAAATATTTGAATGAACTCCTTCAACTCGGTGAAACAATGCAGCTTGCCAGTAAATGTGGACTCGGTCAATCAGCACCCAATGCTTTTATGTCTATCATGAAACACTTTAAACATGAGATTTTATGCAGCTAATTTTTACTGATAAAATTCAGGATTTGATTTTTTCTGATAGACCAATCCAACAAATTATTTAAGGAGGCAAACTTATGTCTGATAAAACTAATATATCGGTAGCCGATGAAAGAGCACCTTTAAGCCAGAGAAAGTATCGTATAAAAGAACTTGAAGATAAAGATGCCATTGGCGCTATGGTTAAGATTACAATAGACGGAAATGAAATCAAGGTTCCCTATGGCACGACAATACTTGAAGCTGCCAGAAAACTTAATATATATATTCCTACACTCTGTTATCATGAAGACCTGTGTGTTGCCGGAGTGTGTCGTATTTGTGTCGTCGAAATAGAAGGTCAGAGACTGCTTCAAGCAGCATGCACCTATCCTGTGACTCCTCCTCATATGAAAGTAAAAACTTATTCTCCCAGAGTCAGAAAAGCCAGAAGACACATACTCGATCTTATGTTAAGACATCATTATGGTGAATGTTATTCCTGCGTAAGAAATAATAACTGTGAACTCCAGGCTCTTGCAAAAGAATATGGAGTGGATTTTTATCGTTTCGGCCACCCTGATAAGCAGGAAAAAGCAGTTGATAGATCCAGTTACAGTGTAGTAAGAGATATGAACAAGTGTATTCTCTGCAGAAGATGTGTGAGAACCTGTATAGACCTTCAGGAAGTAGGAGTTCTTGAAGCAATAAACCGCGGGCCTGAAACGGATATAGTGACTTTTATGGATATGCCCCTTTCCGATGTAATATGTATTAACTGCGGCCAGTGTATAAACCGCTGCCCCGTAGGAGCACTTCATGCCAATGATCCCAGTGATGAAATATGGGCAGCCATTGATGACCCGAAAAAACATGTCATTATTCAGACAGCTCCAAGTCCCCGTGCCGCTATAGGAGAATGTTTTGGCCTGCCTCCCGGCACTTCTGTTACGAGACAGCTTAACACTGCCATCAGAAGATGTGGTTTCAGCAAGGTTTTTGATACGAATTTTACTGCAGATCTGACAATTATGGAAGAAGCTACAGAACTGCTTATTCGTTTGAAAAAAGCTCTTGTAGACGGCGATAAAAATGTAAAATTGCCACAGTTCACTTCCTGTTCTCCTGGCTGGATAAAATACCTGGAACATTTTTATCCTGAATTTACCGATTATGCGTCAAGCTGTAAATCTCCGCAACAGATGTTCGGAGCATTGCTTAAAACCTGGTATGCAGAAAAAGCTGGCATTGACCCGAAAGATATTGTAACAGTTGCTCTTATGCCATGCAGTGCAAAGAAATTCGAATGTAATCGCCCTGAAATGAGATCAAGCGGTTTCAAAGATGTAGATTACGGTCTTACATCCAGAGAACTTGCCCAGATGATCAGAGAAGCAGGTATCGATCTTCCAAACCTCCCTCCCACTGATTTCGATGATCCTGTAGGAGAAGCAAGCGGAGCAGGTCTTATATTCGGGGCATCAGGTGGAGTTATGGAAGCAGCACTTCGTACGGCAGTAGAGATAGTTACCGGTATTAAAACAGAAGATATCTTCAAAGATCTGGATATTGTACCTGTGAGAGGTTTTGAAGGCATAAAATATTATGAAATTACCGTTCCTCAAACAGCACCTGTTCCTCCTATCCTGAAAAATGCCCTGAAAGGTATTGATACATTTGATTTCCTTAAAGGTGCCACCCTTAAAGTTGCTGTAGCTCATGGAACTGCAAATGCCCGTAAGGTAATGGAAGATATTAAAGCAGGCGGAAAATTCAGTGAATGCCACTTTATTGAGTTTATGGCATGTCCTGGCGGATGTCTCGGAGGAGGAGGACAACCTATACCTACATCTCCCGAAATAAGGCAGGCAAGAGCAAAAGCCATATATGATGAAGATAAATCTCTTACATTGAGGAAATCTCATGAGAATACTCATATTATAAACCTTTATGAGGAATTCCTTACTGAAGGCCCGTGCGGACATAAATCTCATGAATTATTACACACCCATTATATAAAGAGAGGGAATAAGATAGTTTAACTTCGTAACATTTGACGCGTAATGCGTGATGGGAGGAACAAATTCTCATTCTTCTTTGTGACCGAACCGGTCATGGCTGTTAGTGAAAAGTGAGTAGTGAATAGCAAATAAAATCTAATTTTTTCACTATTCGCTTTTCACTTTTCACCTGGATTATTCTGTGATAAATTTCTTTTTCCATTGTATATAAAATCACCTGCTATTTTAAAACACAATCTGAAGTAAATTGACTTATTCGTATCTGAATGTTATAATTGCTACACTTAATAATTTTTATCAGTAAAGGTTAATTTTATGAAGTTAGCTTTTATATTAATTTCTGCAATAGTCGCAGCTTTTAACCTGTGGCTGTGCCTGAAGAGTTTACTTTACAGTAAAGTACTTTTTAAGAGATTTCATTCCCGTAAATATAATGATAATTATTGCCCTGAAGTGAGAATTTTCGTTCCATGTAAAGGTGCTGATAATAATCTCGAACTCCATTTAAATGCTGTAGTAGATCAGATTTACCCTGATTACAGAGTTACCTTTATAGTTGATAATATAAACGACCCTGCTGTAGAAATAATTAATAAAATAGTTGCTGCATATAAGCATACAAAATTGCTTGTAGCAGGTAAAGCAACCAGATGCGGTCAGAAGAACCATAATCTCCTCTGCGGTATTGAAGATGATAACAAAGAAAGTGAAGTTTACGTATTTGCAGACTCAGATGTAATGCCTCACAGAACATGGCTTAAAGAATTAATCAGGCCTTTATCTTTAGAATCTATCCCTGTTACGACAGGTTTTCGCTGGCTTATTCCTGAAGGATACAGCATAAGCGGCAGTCTTCATTCTATGATGAGTGCCTATCTGTGTGTACTTATAGCACATCAGACTTTCAGAGGCGTGTGGGGAGGAAGCACTGCTATTAAGAGAAATGAATTTGAAAGACTCAGAGTAAAAGAACTGTGGGAACATTCAGTAGTAGATGATATGACTCTCACTACACTGCTTTTTAAGAAAAGAATAAACAGGGTTTTTGTTCCTACCTGTCTTACTGTAAGTTATAATACACTGTCAAAACTTACAGACGGTGTTCAGTGGTATTCCCGTCAGGCAGCATTTTTAAAGGCTTATTTGAAACCTATGTGGATTGTTATTGTAATACTACAGTCCATTGCACTGGCCATATGCTGCAGCACATCTATTTTTGTCCTTCTTACCATATATTCCCGTGATTATTTTGATTATGCCATAATAGCATCTGTTTTTTATTTGATTAATATGTTTTGTTACGGCCTTATGAAGTTTATATATAAAGACAATCAGAGGTTTATCCACTGGTTATTATGTGCACCTCTCATGCAGGTTCTCGGTTTTTACAGTCTCATAAAGCCGGGATTTTCGAATAATATAGAGTGGAGAAATATCTGTTATGAACTTCACAGAGACGGACGTGTTAAGTCCATAAAAGAGTTAGAACCTGAACTGGAAAGAGTTTAAAAGTGAAAAGTGAAAAGTGAAAAGTGAAAAGTGAGTATTAGTAAGCTTATTACTCATTAATAGTTGTAATGATTTCAGTTACGATCAGAAAACCTCGCGTCACGCGTCACGCGTTACGCGTCACGATTCTTCCGTCACCTCTCACCATAAAAAGGAGTTATATTTATAATGCACAGTAAAGTACCTGCTTCGTTTATTTTAAGAGTTTGTCGAACACCTTATATCATGACAAAGATAATAAAAAGTTTGATAAGGAAACATGTTACAGTTAATCTGGATTATCATCTGGGGAGCAACGGTTTCAGTTTTCCTCTGTCCCAGATAAGCCTGAAGATTACGAATAAATGTAATCTCAGATGTAAAATGTGCGCCCAGTGGGGTGAAAAGGGCTATAATCTCAATAAACCTGCATCTGTTATAAAGGAAGTAGTTCCTCTGGAAACTTATAAGAAAATGGTAGATGATGTGGCACACTTAAAACCCATCATATATATATGGGGCGGAGAGCCATTCCTGTATGATGACCTTATACCTCTTGTTTCCTATATGAAAGAAAAGAAATTTGTAACTTCTGTTGTTACAAACGGTGTTAAACTGGAACAGTATGCAGAAGAAATTGTTGACAGGGGATGGGAAGTTCTTATGCTCTCACTGGACGGCCCGGAAGAGATTCATGATGAGATAAGAGGCGTGAAAGGGTGTTTTAATACACTTGCAAAGGGCATAAATGCGATTCAGGCTCTGAAAAGAAAAAAGAATAAAACTCTGCCATATGTTATGGTTTTTGTTACTATTACAAAAGATAATGCTTCTATAATCGATAAGATAATGGATATAGGCGATGAAATAGGCATTGATAGCATGATTATCTATTATTCCTGGTTTACGACAGAAGAGATAGGGAAGAAGCATGTCGAAGTCATGCAGAAAAAATTAGACTGCACTCCCGAAGCATGGAAGGGTTATCTTTTTGATTATAAACAGATAGATATAGAAGCTCTTCAGGATACGGTAAGAAGAATAAAAGACAAAAAATTAACTTACCCCTATATGTTTATCCCTGATATTTCAATTGAAGATATACCGAAATATTATGCAGATCCTTCCTATATGTTCGGTTATGATAACTGTGTCGCTCCCTGGCTTATAGCAGAAGTTATGCCTAACGGAGATGTGGCTCCCTGCAGGGATTATCCCGATTATATTGTAGGAAATATATGTGAAGACAGTATAGTAAATATTTTTAACAATGAGAGATATAGAAAATTCCGGACAGCATTAAAAGAATCAGGTGGATTATTCCCGATCTGTGCCAGATGCTGCGGTCTTATGGGATTTTAATTTTTACTATATAAAAAAGTTCTGTCTTCAAGACAGAATTTTTTTATTTTATTTGCCAGTAATTTCTTCTTCTGATGTAATCTGGCGGATATATTTTTCAGTTTTATGAAGAATACTTCTTAATAAACCGAGATCATAATCATCCAGTTCACACCGTCTGAACATTTGCCTGAATAATTGCATTGTATGTCTGTGTTCTTCATAGGGGAAATAATCTATTTTATTGAAGAAGGCTTCTAAATGTTCAAATAAACCTTCTATGACAATAGATGTGGCCGTTTTATCATGTGTTTTTTCCGGAAGAGGATATGTTATGACATGTTTGAAAATTTCATAGCATATAATAAGCACTGCCTGGCTCAGATTGATTGACGCATATTCCGAGGAAGTAGGGATCCTTACAAGGTGGTTGCAGAATGTAAGATGTTCTATTTGAAGGCCCGTATCTTCAGGGCCGAATAGTATGGCTATCTTATTGTTCTTTGCTCTTTCCAGAAGAGAAGGAATGAGCCGGTCAGGTGTGAACAGTTCATACTCATATCTCATGGGCCTTCTTGTAGTGCCTATGATATGGTTCATGTCTTTCAGAGCTTCTCCGAGTGTTTCCATATATCGGGCATGTTCCAGAACATGTTTTGCATCTCTGGCCAGAGCATAGGCCTCTCCGTCAAGCATGTCCTTTCTGCCTACAACTGTCATATTGTGAAATCCCATGTTTACCATGGCTCTGGCTGCAGAACCTATATTTTTTACATGTTTCGGATTTACAAGGACTATATGGAATTGATCCAGAATTTTTTCAGGTATTTCAAAATACATATTTTCGAAAGAATTTGATTTTTCAGATTTTTCAGACATAAACTTTCCTTATTTTTATTATTTACTATAATTTTGCAAATTTTAAAAACTGTAAAAAAATAATCTATTCAATTTTTAAGTGTTGGGTGTCGGATTAGGAAGATTAAAACCCAACACACGGCACCCAACACCTGTTTAACTATAAAGTCAGTAAAAACAAGGAAATTATGAAAAAGTGCAAAACTATAGTTATTTATTGTTCGATGATATATTTTACTTTATCAAAAAAGAAAAGTCAATGTTGTCGGCATGAATATTAGTGTTTACTGACAACCATGACCGGTTCGGTTACAACTAAGTACCGCTCCAGATAAGTCAGTATCCAATTCTAAAACCTGTCCCTGACCGGGCTCTTCCGGAAAAGATATGATCCTGTTACGTGGTAAAATGGTTTTACAGACTGTTAATATTTTGCGTCTATATAATTTATAACTCTCTTTTACTACGGCAT
>CAYSLJ010000125.1:0-21295 GCA_964431735.1 uncultured Synergistia bacterium
GAAGAGCCTCACCCACCGGAAGGTATTTGATGACTTTTCGGATAGGCTCTTAGTACGTAGTGAGTGGTGATTAGTGAGTGGGTTTCAACTCACTATTCACTACTCACTATTTATAGTTTTATTAATACTTTTTTTCTTCTGGCATTCTTACAATCAGTAATAAAAACAGATTTACCATAGAAATTAATAATAATCCCAGAAGTCCAAGATCAAATCCAAAATAAGCAAATTTTGAAAAAACATTCCATCCGCTGGCAGCAAGAAGCATAAGACCTCCACATCCTCCTGTAAACCCTGCCGCAACCCATAGAATTTTAGAGATTATTGAGAAAGATTTTTTATTACGTAAATTTTCTGATGAACCATATATAGCAAGAACTACTGAAATAATAAGTATCAGAATACCAATCCAGAAATGATTTGCATCCAGCTGAAATCGACTTATAATCATATAACTGATAAGCCCGGATTTTGTAGAAGCCAGAATTCCGCCTCCTATAAACCCTGCCAGTATAAACCATGATATTATATATAAATAGATCTCTGGCAAAAGTTTATTTTTTAATGCCCATTCTCTGAGTAATATTATTCCTATAATTATCAATAGATATGACATTAATATATAAATAACGGGCTTAAGGCTCTCTTCACGGAATATACCTGCTCTGACCCAGAACGAAGAAAGACCCATTATTTTATAATTTGGAATCCATTTTGGCTCTGCTTTATCTCCTGAAAAAGCAACATCCAGAACAGAACCATTAAAGAAATTGGACTTAGAACTATGACAGTCAGTACAACCATTAATACCGAGAGCTGCTTTAGAGGGAAGGACATCATGAGATAATTTATATACTGAAGCATAGGCAGAGGCTTCATATATTTCATGAGGTAAATCTCTGCTTTCAGTAGAAGAATACCATGCCTTACTGTCACTGACCCATACAAGTCTTTTATCTTTTAACGGAAATTTTGTATCTGTAAGATACTCTTTTACTGCTCTGAGAAGGCCATCTATCTCTTCAGGCCTGTTTACTTCAACTATTCCATCTTTATTGTCATCTGTTATAAGGGACAGATCTTTATATTTACTGTCAGGATTACTTCTATATAATTTCCACATAGTAAAAAAGTCTTTCATAAATAACTGGTTAAGACCTTCTTTACCTTTTTCTTCAAAGCCGACCCAGGCGCTGTGAACCCTGTTTACAGGATAAATTTTACCTTTATAACGAACAAGAGTCGGATAAGAAATCTCTGTACGCTTATCTTCAGGAGTAAATACATTTAATTCTACAAGATAATTCCAGAAACTCATCTTCTGATCATAATAAGTCCATATACGTTTTGCCGGTGGAGAAATTCTTGGTGAATTATTATATACATCACTTGCCTGAAGAAGAGCACTCTTTACAGAACGACTCGGTATAGCAACTAGTCGTAAATTTTATAGAAAAATATAGAAAATAATTGTATTAATTTCCACGAAAAAATGTTATAATATAAGGTATGAAAAAATTAAGTGATTATGCAAAAGAAAATAAGGTAACATATCGAACAGCCTGGAACAGATATAAGAAAGGAAAAATAGAAAATACAATAATAAGTAAGACAGGTCATATACTAATAAAGGAAGAGAGTAAATACGATTACAGTAAAGTAGCAATTTATTGCCGTGTATCGAGTAATGAAAACAAAGCTAATCTTGAAGCTCAATCTGACAGGTTAAAAAACTACGCTATAGCCAGAGGTTATCAAATAGTTTATATAATAAAAGAAGTAGGCAGCGGTATAAATGATAAGCGTAAAAAACTATTAAAACTATTTGATAAAGAAGACTGGGGAACATTAATAGTAGAGCATAAAGACAGGCTGACAAGGTTTGGTTATAATTATATAGAAAAATTGCTGGAAAAAAGTAATAGAAAGATAGAAGTAGTAAATATAGCAGAGAATAATAAAGAAGACCTTATAGAGGATTTAGTAGCAATAATTTATAGTTTTTCTGCAAGATTATATGGATTAAGAAGACATAGAAAAAAGACGGAAAAGATAATAGAATGTATAAAGAAAGAATTAAATGATGATAAACCTGTATAGCCCCTGCAATAGAAAGATGTAAAAAAAGAAAAAGGCCTGATTTACATGTTAAGAAGTTATGAACTGAAAACAGAGATGAATAAAGGTAAAAAAGAGAAAATTCTTTCTGTAATGAAAGAATATAGAAAAACTGCATCTGTAATAGCTAAAAAGCAGTGGGAATTATTCTATAAAGAAGGAGCATTTAATAAAAATTATCCTATAATATAAATTAGGAATAAAACTTTATTAATTGTCTCTTTCCTCGCGTGACGCGTTACGTGTTAAGCGTCACGATTCAATATGTGTGGGAAGGTTATTTAATTGTCATTCCTTATTATATCATCTTTAATATAAGGAGTATCTAAATGAAACAGTGGTATGAAAAACTTTTTGAGAATTATTCGAACAGTTATGAAAAAGAAGTCTTTACAGCAGGAACATCAGGGGAAGTTGATTTCATAGAAAAAGAAATCAACTATGACAGATCGATAAATATACTTGATATTGGCTGCGGAACAGGGAGACATTCCATAGAATTATCCAGACGGGGATATAAAGTTACAGGTCTGGATCTGTCTATGTCTATGCTGAATAAAGCAAAACAAAAGGCAGAGGAAGCAGGAGTGGAGGTAACTTTCATTCAAAAAGATGCAAGAGATTTTGATTTTCAGGAAACCTTCGATCTGGCAATTATGCTCTGTGAAGGTGCTTTTTCCCTTATGGAAACAGATGAAATGAATTATAAAATTTTGCAAAATGCTTATAAATCACTGAAAAATCCGGGGAAATACATATTTTCCACCCTGAACGGACTATTCCCTCTGGTGCATTCGACAAAAGATTTCTTAAATAATGCTACTCAGGAAGAATCAATCCGTACCAGTAATTTTGACATGATGACCTTCAGAGAATATTCAGTATATGAAAAAAAAGATGACCATGGAAATAAAATGACACTGGAATGCAATGAACGTTATTACATGCCGTCGGAAATCACATGGCTTTTAAAGACGGCAGGTTTTAATAAGAGTGACATATATGGATGTAAACTTGGAGCATACAGCAGGAATGACAAATTAACACCTGACGATTTTGAAATGCTTGTAATAGCAGAAAAATTCCGGCAAAAATCTTAAGAAAGGTAAGGAATTATTATGGAAGCTTTATTTGGACCTGTAGTTTTTGTCGGATTTGTTATTTTTCTTATAGCTTATTTTATCCATAGTTTTATTACCAGTGTAGATAAAAGGAAAGTCTGGGAAAAATTTGCCGGAGACCATGGCCTTAATATTATTCCGGGATTTCTTTTCTCATTTCCAAAGATTACAGGAACGTATAAAAGTTTTGATTATACTCTGCAATCTGTTACAGAAGGAGATGGTGACAGCAGTACCACCTATACTGTTATTACCTTTGAATTACCTCAACCTTCGAAATATACTATCAATATTTATCAGGAAGGCTTTTTTAGTAAAATAGGAAAAATGTTAGGAAGTCAGGATATTCAAACAGGAAATAGAGAGTTTGACGATGCCTTTATGATAAAAAGTAATACCTCCTGTATGGTGCCGGAGTTACTGACTTCCGAATTACAGAGAAAAATGCTATATGGACCCTATCTTATAAATATATCTCTTTCAGAAAATAAACTGGTAAATAAAGCTTTAGGAACTATAACAGAAGAAAAGGATTTGCTATATTTAAGCGAGCTTCTGTGGGAACTTGCAATGAATATCTGCGGAGAAAAAATCTCTGACTCTTCATACGACAAATTTCCCCGGCCTTTAAAACATGACAAATTTCCTGTAACATTAAAAAGTGATATCTTTAATGAAAAATTACAGAACAAACAGGAACCTGAAAGTGATTTCACAGGCAATATTACGGGATCTCAATTTCTTTCAAGAGAAGAAAAACGTTGCCCTTCCTGTGGTTGCGCTTCACCTGCAGAAAATAAATATTGTATAGACTGCGGAAGGGAACTGTAAACAGATAAAGGAATTTTTTATGGATTGCACCGTTTGTATGATAATCTTTTTCGCGCTTCTGATCATTATGACCTTTATCAGTTATTCTCACCATATAAATATGAATAAAATAGAAGTATGGAGAAAATTTTGCGATCATGCAGGACTTACTATGACTGCAGAAAAGATATCATTTTTTCCTGTAGTTAAAGGAGTATATAAAGGTTTTGATTATAAATTAAATGTCAGGAAGGAATACAATGGTACGAGACAGATGGAATATACCGTTATTACTATGGAAATGCCTGAAGATACAGATTATAATCTCCATATCTATCAGGAAGTTCATAAAAACATGATGGAGACAGATATTAACACAGGAAGTATGGAATTTGATCGTGCTTTTATGATAAAAAGTCAGACTCCATATATAATACCGGATTTACTCACTCCTGAATTAAAAAGAAAAATGTTGTCAGGGAGGCATCTTATAAATATGTCTCTTACAGGAAATAAAGTGGAGAATATAACGGAAGGAATTATAGGAGAAATCCAGGATCTGCTGTATTTAAGCGAGATCATGTGGGAATTTACAATGAATGCCTGCGGAGAAAATATTTCTGATACTTCAGATGATACGTTTAAGAAACCGTCGAAGCTTGATATAATTCATGCACAATTACAGAAAAAGAAAGCCCTGGAGAGTGATTTTACAGTCGATATTCACCAAAATCCATCTTTTTTAGAGAAAGAGAAAATCTGTCCCTTCTGCAGTTCCCCTTCACCTGCTGAAAATAAATATTGTATAGAGTGCGGCAGAGAAATTTAAAATTAAGAGAATCTTTTTTTATATTCTTTCATCTATTTATTTAAAAAGGAGTGTTTTTATATGCCAGTATATGAATATGAATGCAAAAAATGTCTGAAAAGATTTGAAAAAATTCAAAAAATCGGGGAAGACGGTCGCAATCTTTCCTGCCCCCTGTGCGGTGAAAAGGAACCGAAAAAATTAATTTCATCTTTTTCTTCCAGAACAGAAAATTCCTGCAGTACTTCAGGATTTTCTTGAGGGCCAAAAAAATAAAGATCCGTGCAGATCTTATATGGAAATAAAAAAATTAAATAACTGTTTATATCAAATCGTGACGCGTGACGTGATGAAAGAGACTATTAATTAAATTCTATTCCTTATCTGGAGAGGTAATTAGGAACTGTCTGAAAATAATTACATCATAGTTATAATTTATATCGTGATGCGTAACGCGTAACGCGTAACGCGAGGGTAATTACTGTTCCAACAATTTGCCGGAGTTATTTTTCTTAAAGTCCTTAACGCCATTGCGCGTTACGCGTCACGAGATCAGATATTTATTATTTATGCTCACCACAGTAATATCGTAACAGGTAAAAACGTATTCCCAAAACTATAACCTGACATTATTATAAAAACTTCTTTTTATAATATCCAGAATAAAGCGCTCCTGCAGGATTATGGGAGAGGACTCTGTCTTTGACTATTAACGTAGTTACAGGAGCGTGAGAATATTTTGTAAAAAGTATGTCATGACCTATACAGAGCCCTGTTATTATATTAAGATCAGTATTTTCTTTATTCAAAATCTCTGCCTGACCTATGGGGTCACACATGGCTTCAAACCTGTGTTCATCTATCTGTTTTAAATTATAAGTCTTTTTATCTATACCGCAGACTTTACAGCATACGGACGATACTGCAAAATGCTTATTTAAAATTTCTTCCAGTACTTTTGCTTCTTCTGAAAATCCGACACAAAATGCTATTCCGAGATGTTTATAAGACATTTCTTTTGAAAATAAAATAACCTCTTCAAGCCTGGTAGCTTTCATATAATGAAGAGCTTCTATAGTAGAAGCAACGTTCATTATTTTATTATTCTCTTCATCTTCATAGTAATTTTTTACATTATTTATTATATCTGTACAATTTTTTCCATTATAACAGAGTTTAATATTACAGAGGGCGCAATTCATTTAATTCACCTTCCTGATTAAATCAGGTGCCTGTTTTTTATTCACCCGGCACTTAACCTTATATTCTCAATTTATATAAAAACATTTACCTTTTTCACATAATTCTTAAAACTCTTCATACCTCCTGCCTGACTTACAATATTAAGAACTCTATCTGTATCAATCACTTCAACTCCTGAAAGAATCCTTATATTTTTATCTGAGAAAAAAGCCGGAACAAGGGGAGTCGATGGCCCCAGCATAGCACAGGAAGGAACATTTTTTATAAGTTCAATAAGAAGTTCAAAGGTTTTGTTTACAAGGCTTGTAGCGGTAATAAGCACTACACTGCAGTCAGGTAAAAGTTTAGATATTTCTGTTTCTGCAACAAAATATTTACTGTCTGAAAAATTTTTCTCAAAAATAAAAATATTCTCCGTAATTTTTTCCATCTCTTTTACAAGAGGTTTGAAATCTCCTATAATACCGACTCTATCATCAGGTTTCAGATTAAGACATCCAAGGATATCTCCTTCTTTCTTTCCTGTTTTTTCATAATTTGCAAGACTGTTTATCGTGGCAAGTCCTACAGATGCTTTAAGAGGATTATTGGAAGGATAAAAGTGTATCAATTCTGCAGCACTTTTTCCAATAAAAAAACCTGCATCTTCCATAAGACTGCAGCAGGTTTTTTTCCCGCCTGTTCCTGTCCAGGCAAGACCGCATCTGCCATCATCCAGAAGAACTGCAGTATATCCGAGACCTATACGAATATCTGCAATATTTCTTTCTTTAGCTCTATCATAATACATACTGACAAGATTATTACATATCATAAAATCAACTCCTTTTTAATTCGTGACGCGTGACGTGTGATCATTGACCGGTGGTTTTATAATTTTATTTTAAAGCCAGCATTTTCCTTATCTTTGAAATAATTATAATCACTGTACATAATATAAATGATGTAACAACTATAGTCGGTCCTGACGGCAGATCTATTATATAAGAAACATACATACCTGAAAAAGATGAAATAATACCAAATATTACAGAGAAAATAAATACAAATTTTAATTTACCTGTCACAATAAGAGCCGTAGTGGCAGGAATAACCAGATATGTAAATGTCAGAAGCGCTCCTGCCACATGGATTGACAGAGAAATAGTCACTCCGAGTGTAAGATAAAAAATAATTTCCCATAGAGTTGTTTTTACACCCAGAGTTTTAGCCATTTCAGTATCAAAAGATGTAAAGAGAAATTCTTTGTTAAAAAGATAATGTATTAAGAGAATGACAGGAAAAGCAATAGCAATAATTTTTAATTGATTTACCGATACAGCGAGAATATTACCAAAAATAAGAGAAAGTACATGAGACTCTCCTGTAGCACTTTTTGCCACAAGAAGTATGCCCAGTGCAGAGGATACGCCGTAGGCAATACCAATTATACTTTCTGCAGGTATCTTTCTCTGCCCTTTTCTCACACTGACAGAAAAGAGAAGAACTCCTGCTATGGCAAATAAAAGTGAGAAAAATTCCGGGTTAAATCCCATAAGAATGGCGAAAGCTATACCTGCCGTAGATATATTGGCTATCGCTGCACCTACGAAAACTATTCTTTTTAATACAATATAGACTCCTATAAAAGAACATATAAGTCCTATAAGTATACTTGCCGCAAGAGCAGTTTGCATAAAAGGTAATGTTAACATGTCTATCATTTACGTTCACCTGTAAGAATAAAGGTCTGTCCTGAATGATGTATTACTTCAACGTCAAGTGAATACAGTTCACTCAGAACCTGATTATTCAATATTTTTTCCGTTTCTCCCGATTTAATTGATTCTTCATCCAATATGATGATTTCTTCCGAATAATTTGCCACAAGATTTAATATATGAGTTACAAAAATAACAGTGAGATGTTTTTCCATGTGAAGTCTTTTTACCAGATCCATTATCTGTTTTTCACTTTTCAGATCCATACCGTTTGTAGGTTCATCCAGTATAAGAATTGAAGGATCTCCAACAAGAGCCCTTGCAATAAGAACTCTCTGTTTCTGGCCTCCCGATAAATCTCTGTAAGGGCAATTTGCAAGATCCTTTATATTTAGATATGAAAGATTTTCCATAACTTTTTCCCTGTCATGTTTTCCCGGCCTTCTCAGAGGAGGTATAAGGCCATATCTGCCCATAAGAACTATATCAAAAACATCGAGAGGATATATTTCATCTATAGTTTCTCTCTGAGGAACATAACCGAAAGAAAGTCCTTTTTTATTAAAATTAATAGTCCCCTTCATGGGTTTTAAAAGCCCTAAAATACCTTTGAGAATAGTTGTTTTTCCTGAACCGTTCGCTCCCACAAGTCCGAGAAAGGTTTTTTCTTTTATAGAAAAATTCAAATCTTTGAGAACAGCTTTATTCCTGTATCCCAGTGTTACACCGGAGAATTCTATGAGATATTCCATTTATCTTCCTTCCTGAATTTATATGAGAATCGTAACGCGTAAAGCGTTATACCAATTCGTTATCAATTTTAGTATTATAAATCTCCTGGCTTTGCCTGTCTGGCACTCCTCCGAAAAAAATCTAAACTGGAACAGGCATATTTGTTAGAACTTACATCATGCCACTTTGCATTATATTCTATTCAAATAGACTTGTGCTGCCGTGATATTTTTTTCTCCGGAGCACCAGGCAGGCAAAGCGCTATAGTTGATAGCTAAATGGCATTACGGGACGATTGCAAGAACCAGATTGCCCGTCACGCATCACGCATTACGCATCACGCATTACGATTTTTTAAAAGCTTCAATCAATTTCCTGATATTATAATCAAAGAGATCTGTATAAGTATTCACACCTTCAGCACCTCCTACAGAAGGAGGAAGAACAAGAACAGTGGCACCGGTTTTCTCTGCTACAAGTTTCGGCACCTGATCACTGAAATATGGTTCCATTATAATAACTTTCGCATGTTCTTCTTTCATTACACCAATAAGTTTGGCTATATCATTTGCTGTCGGAGGTACTCCCGGCTTGGGTTCAATATAACCCACTATATTGAGACCAAATCTTTTTGCAAAATTTGGCCAGCTGTCATGATATGTTACAATCTTTCTGCCTTTATATGGCTCCATCTGTTTTAACCATCCCTGAAGACATTTCTTTATCTCTTTACTATATTTTTCTTTGTTGGCTTTAAAATAACCTGCGTCATCGGAATCTATGTTACTGAAACCTTTACAGATATTATCCATAATTTTTATTCCGTTTAAAGGATCAAGCCAGTAATGTGGATTGCCATATATATGAATATGCCCCTGTGATTTATCCAGCTTTACAGCGGGTATTTCCAGTATTTCACAGCCTATTGAAGCATCAATATGCCCTGGAGAACCAAGATAGATATCTTCATTTCTGCTTCCGTTAATAAGAGTATCACCCCACATATCCAGGTCAAGTCCAACCTTTACAAAGGCATCTGCATTCTGCATTTTTGCCATAAAGCTGGGTTTTGCCTGAACAGAATGAGGATTTTGATATCCTTTACCGAGAGATATAACTTCTACTTTATCTCCTCCCACAGCAGAAGAAAGAGCTCCCATATCTGTTGTTGTTGCTATTACTTTGAGTTTTGCCTCTGTTTTATTTGCAATACAGAGTAAAAAAATCATTAAAAAAATAATTAAACGTTTCACTTACCTTACCTCCATTTTATTAATGTTTATGAGGTCCGAGAGTAAAAGTAGTCTGTAAAAAGATAGAATTACTCTCATCACCAAAGGTTCTATCAGTATGTGTATACTGAAGTCTGAATCTGGTAGCTTCACTGGGCCAGAAAGAAATAGCTGCCGAATAGGCTCTTTCATATTCTCTGTCATTATAAGGAAATTCGGAATAGTCATATCTCAGTCCCAGATACCATCGCCTTGAAAATTGATACTGGCCGAATAGATAATAACCGCAGCTTTTCAATTTATTATCAATGTCATGAAGATCTCTTCTGCTGAATATTGCCTCACCCTGTAACATGAAAGAAGTATAAGGATTATCAGTGGGATTCCATCTGTACGTCACGTCAAAACCTGCAAGATCATTGAAAAGATCATGCTCTATATCATATTTACCTCTTGCATAGGTTCCTCCCAGTTCGAGAGAATGATTTTCATTCAGCTCAAAAAAAGTCTTTAAATGACCCAGGTAAATATAATTACCTTCTTCGGCAAAAGTCGGACTGCCTTCTGCACCGTTAGTAACCTGCCCGCTCAATTCCACATATGTATCTACAGGAAGAAGAACACTCACTTCTGCTCCAACTGAAGCAAGACCTACTTCACCGAGGAAATTCTTTACCATATTCGGATAATCTACAAGATAATATCCCGGTCTGTGCATTGTATTTGCTTTTCCAAAATTGACTCTGAATTTACCAAGTCTGGACTGAAGTGAACCGGGAAGATTTAAAAGAGTCATATAACCTTCTTCCAGATGTACTTCTCCTGCATGAAGACCGATAAAAGCATCAGCTCTTGCATAAGGGTCAAGAACTCCCTGAAAAGCAAGTTCAAGTTCTCTCAATTGAAGATCATTCGTACTGTGGTGATGTCCGGTTGACGTACTGTGGGAAGATTGAATTCTATGATCATGAGATGTAAGATTGTGAGGAACAAGACCCTGAGTTGAAGCATCTACATTGGAAAATAAAATATCTCCTACAACACTGATATCCGGGTTCTGTGATTGATAGGCCTGACGTGAAGAAGGCTCTGAACTTTCTTCAGGCTCAGGTGTCACCTGTTGAAGAGCCTGATTTATTTCTACTTTATCTGTAAGAGACTGATGTTCCTTTTTTAATTCCTCCAGAGAAGATTTAAGGGCATTCAATTGAGTCTCATAGTCTTTAGTAGTCTGTTCAAGTTTTGCTTCAAGTTCTTTTATTCTTTTTTCTAAATCTTCTGTACCTTTCTTTTCATTCGATGAAGTTATTTCTTCATCTTTTTTATCTTCAAGACAGAGAATATCTGCTTTTATTTTTGAAATTTTAGCGTCGTAATTTAATTCTGTTAATGTTATCTTTTCTTCAATGTCATTTTTCATATGTTCACTGAAACCAAAAGCATTTAAAGGAAAAAGTAAAACCAAGAAAAGAATAAGAAAAACCCTGGAAAACATAAAATTATCCTCCTTAAAATAAAATAAAAAAAATTCATAAGAGTTAATAAAAAAATTATAGAATAATACATAACAGGCGTAACAGGTTCTTATTCATTGTTGTAAATGAACCGTTTATAGTCGTTGTTATGTTATTATAATCTCTTACGGAGATAATTCAATTTTCAGGAGGTCCTCTTATGGAATAAACAGTGGAATAGAATATATTTTCATGAGTCAAATCTCTCAAACATAAAGGTTTGAAGAGAAAAATAATTTCAAAAAAAAGAATTAAGAAAGTAAAAACAGCAGAAAAAATCTGAAGCCATTTACAGGCCATACAGTCGTCTTTACTGTCCATATTACTATGAATATGATTTACAGCCTGAAAAGGAAGTATGAAAAGCAAGAATATTAAAAATAATAGAAGATATTTCTGAGTTTTCATAATATTTATGGTCAGGTTTATAAATTATTAGAAATTCAATGTTTCGTAACGCGTAACGCGTAACGCGTTACGCGAGGATTATCTATAATTTATTGTGAACTACATTATAATGTCTACAGGTTGTTATTTTACAATAATTTTTATTTTCTGTCAAAGATAGTCAGGGTAGTGTTTTTTTACGACAGGCAATTTCAGCTACACTACTTAATTACCTGAACATAAGCATGTAATAAAGGCTTCCCTCCTGTCACGCGTTACGCGTTACACGTCACGAGAGCATAGAATAGTAAGAAAAGTCCCCCATCCATGTGCAATTTCTTTACCTGACTCGGTTTCCAGAATACCTTCAGTTAGAATTTTTCTTTTATTTTTAGTGACAATCCATCCGTGGATATTCAATAATTCGTCAGGTTCGGCATAGTGATGGAATCTGACTTTCAGTTCTACAGTCAGAGCTTCAATATGCTGTGCTATAATAGATTTTGACATAGCTTCATCTATTACAGTACTGAGCAAACCTCCATGAATAATTCCTTTAAAACCTTCATATCTAACAGAAGGTATCCATTGACCAAAAATTTTCCCATCAGGGAGAACCGTATAATTTATCATAAGTCCATCGGAATTTTCCTGACCACATATAACACAATGATCATTTTCCATGGCCCTTAAAGTTTTTACCATTATAAAATTACCTCTTTCCGGTTAAAACGATTTCGGACAGTATCTCGTAAGGCCCATAAGATGAGCAATACCTGCAATCGTTACACCGTAAAATATAACCGGTTTTGTTCCACATATATCTAAAATATCCATCATAGTACCGTTAACTGCAGTAGTACCTGTAACAAGGGCCATGTCACACATGTCAATTATTTCTTTTCTGTCTTTTTCACCATCCTTTATTTCTGTTCCAAATTTTACTTTTCCAATATTATCAGGATCCATATCTAAAATATGTAAAGAAAAACGTTCCGATAACGTTTGAGCCATTGCAGGTTGAAAACCTATTAAAGCGATATGCTTAATATGACTGAATTCTTTATTAAATTTCTCTAAAAGCATGGAAGCACATTCTCCGGGACCTTCGTTTCTGCAGTGTCTTGTACATTCAATCAAATTTAAATACCTCATGACTGCATTTATAGATGAAACAAAAATTGCTCTTTCATAATTGGTTTCAAGGGATAAAGATAGAATATCTTCAATAGTCCCTTCAAAATCACCGAATTCATCTGTATAGGCATGACCGTAACTCCCGGAAAATTCTGCTTCCATTAATCTCTCCTTACCTTTTAATAAAGGAAAATCTTTTCTTTCCGGTGTGCCTATAGCTCTGTCTGTACTTATAGGATTACATACAATTCCAATTTTATGTTTTAACAGATTATGCTTTTCTACTAAATCTCTAAATTTATCCAGAATTAAATTCACTTTATTTCCTCCATATCATTACATGATTTCTTTATAAAACACTGATAGAACATTCTCTTTACCCACTCCCAGTGCAGATAAATATGAATAATCATACCGATAAGGAATATTACAGCAAATACAGTATGTATATATCCCCAGTCATGCCTTGTTAAAATAAATCGTTTCTTTCCCGAACCGGGAGGAAGTATAAAATAAAGAATTCAGCCGGTACCTGATATAGCTAAAAGAGCTATAAAAGATGTAAAATCAATCCAGAAATTTAATATATGTTTTTTCATACTCAAAATCTCCTTTTATAAAAATATTCTCCATTATATTCTATCTGTACAAGTAAATTTTCCTTCAGAAGTTCTTCTACAATATGCCAGTCTGTATTTTTTGACAAAAGAAATTGCCTTACTCCTTCGTCTTTCATAGGGTGAACAGATGTTATAGAAAGAAGATCTTCCTTTATACTTCCTGAAGAAATAAAAGAATTACCTTCATAACCTGTAAGGTATTCTACGGATTTAATCTTCTCTTTTAATATATTATATGCTCTGAGCATTATTTCTTCATCAGGTTTTTCAGCCCATTTTTCCGCAGGTGGTCTTACAGGAACAGAAATATAGGATTTATGAGGGTTAATTTTACTCAGAAAATCAGCAATTAACATTATATCTTCTTCACTGTCATTTAATTTTTTTAGAATCATTGTCTCTGTATTTAACAGATTGCTGTAAGTCTGTGAAAAATCAATTATACCTTCAAGGATTTTCTTTAAATCAAGTTCATCACAGGGACGATTGATTTTTTTCCACACATCTTCTCTCACAGTATCTACTTTTAAAGAAATCCAGTCTATATGTTTCAGAGATTCATGTTTACAATAATTCAGAAGAGAAGCATTGGTTATAAGAGCAATTTTAATATTAAATTTTTTTAAAAACTCTATTTCTCTTTCTAAATTTATGTCCAGAAGAGGTTCGCCATGAGATACAAAAGTAAGAAAATCTACTGTTTCTCCGATGTTATTCAATTCTTCGAGCTTATTCTTTACTTCATAAAAAATATCTTCAGGTCTGTAAAATTCTTTTCTCTCTAAAGTCTTACATGGTGTTCTTCCTACCTGACAGTAGACACAGTCATAAGAACAATTCTTATAAGGTATGATATTAATACCTAGACTTCTCCCAAGACGCCGTGAAGGAACAGGACCAAAAATATTCATTTATCTTCTCCTGATTTCATACATACAAAAGATCCGGTAGGAACGTTCAATATATCTCCTATAAGAGGACATTTTACTATAAGTAAAAAATAGATATTGTTAATATTAAGCCCATGAAGTGTTTCAAAATTACCCTGCCCTTTAGATATAATCAAATCAGCAGAGTTAAAATATTTCTTGAACTCCTCTGATGAATCTTCAAAAATAATTCCCGGTGTACAGTCTCCCGTATCAATTACTTTAATTAATTCCGTAAGACCCACTTCGTTCGCATCTTCTATAGTAGCATCATTTATAACAGGAGTTCCCCTTGTTACAGCAACAATTTTTTTTCTATCCACCATCCTGGACTCTATAAGTCTTTCTATAAAGAGTTTATCAAAAACAATCTCTCCTGCATTATCTAATAAATATAATATTAGAGAAGCACTGGAGATATCATTTATTAACTTGCTGTAATGATCTATTACAAGGGATTGATTTAATGAAGAGTAAATAGTTTCTTCTATATCATAATCCTGGTTTGGCCCGAAATCTATAATATTTCCGGCAAGTGTCATCATAAATGAAGCTCTTATAGGGTTACCTGTCTTTCTTATAAGTGAAAGAAAATTATCATATTCGGAAAGAATCTTTCTGTTATAAAATCTCTTTTTTTCATAATAGGGATCTTCATTATGAAGAAGTTCCCTTATTCCTTTATGATAATATTTTGACATAACAGGCGGAGAAAGTGAAAAATCAAGATTGGACAGATAAGACAGGAAGTCCTTCATTGCAACCTTCTGTGAATCAGAATCAATGCTGTTTTCATCAAGTAATTTAACAAAATTGTGTATACCACATTCAAGACATTTAAAATTTATATTCATCTGATCTTATTTACCGCAACATCTTTTCGGACTATCACATGGTTCTGTCATGCCGCAGCAACTCCTTTCTTTATAATCAGAACCTTTATTTACTACAGAAAAAGCAGAAAATTGTTTTTCAAGATTCAAACTTCCGCATGAGGTACACACAAGTTTTTCTTTCTTATGAAAAAATTCGCTTATTTTTCCGCAGTCTCTACATTTATATTCATAAAGAGGCACAATATCATATCCTTTCTAATTCAATGTTTTTCTCAATGTATTTAAATTATTTTTCATAATATTTATATAAGCATTTTTTTCCATTGGACCGGTAACTGCAGGATCAAGAATAGATACATTGAGACCTGTCTCTTCAGCTATTGCATGAGCAGAAGCGGAAGAGTACTGTGGTTCAGAAAATAATACTTTAACATGTTTATCTCTAATTATTTTTATAGTTTCTGCCATCTCTTTTGCATTCGGTTCTGTCCCTGGATTATTCTCAATAACTGCAACAATATTCAAATTGAATTCTTTTGCAAAATAATCAAAAGCTTTATGAAAAGTTACAATATTTCTATATTTTATATCTTTCGTTCCTTCTTCCATTTCATATTTTAATTTCTTTAGCTTCTCTATATAAAGTTCTCTATTCTTGTTGTAATATTCTTTATGAGAAGGATCATAAATTGAGAGTCCTTTTTCAATATTTTCCACCTGTTTTATTACATTTGATATGGAAACCCATATATGAGGATTATAAGATTTGTTATTATTATAATTTTGTTCTATCAATTCTATATCTTTACTTGAATCTATGATTTTCAAATTATTTCTCTCTCTTATAACCCTGTCAAGAAAACTTTCCATTCCTGCTCCATTTATTATAAAAATATCTGATAAAGAAAGGTTTTTCATATTATCTACTGTAAGAGAATAATTATGAATACATCCTGTCTGAGATTCAGTAAGGTTTAAAACCTTTATTCCAGGAATATCTCTGGTAACATTAATAGTACTTATATAAACAGGATAAAAGGAAGTCATTATAATAACTTCTTTTTTTTCCTGATGTTTTTTACATCCACAGAAAATCAACAAAAAAATACATAAAAAAGTTAATTTCTTCATAAAAACTCCATCTTCGGAAATATCCAAAAAGCTTCCATAATGGCTTCCTTATCCTGTAACACTTTATATGTAAACGGAAAGATTATAATACTACGAGCGGGTAAATATAACACCGGTTAAAATCAGGTTCTATGTAAGAAATTACTTCTCAAAAAATATAATCCTGTCTGAATAGCAGTTCATAATAGCTTCCAGAACACTTCCCCCAAGGGCTCTTGCTTTATCTGATATAGTATAGATAAATTCTTTCCTTCCCCTTGGATCTATATCTCCGATTTTTAAATTCTTTGTAACATGTATACCATCTCTTATAAGACCTCTTATAACACCTGAAATATTTGCTTTCACTTCAATATTTCTCACAGTTCCAACTGCGTCTCCGTCTGTAACGGTATCACCGATCTGCTTATTTGAAGTAAAAACTCCATCTTCCGGTGCTCTGATAACCCTTTGAGAAGAACAGCCGCCTATTTCTCCCGGTATACCTGTATCACTTTCTGCAAAACCTTCTTCTATAATCTTTCCCAGATAATGTCCTCTCTGTGTTTCTATGACTCTGTGCACATCCGTACCGGCATTAAATCCTGGTCCCAGTGCAATAACAACAGGTGCCATATATTTAAAAGTTCCTTTATTGGTTTTTGCCATAATGGCATCTACTATTACATCAGGTTTCAATCTGTGCCATACAGAACATTCAGGATCAACTATTACAGGAATAAATTCATTTGTAAAAACAGGTTCTCTTTTCTGAAATTTTGCAGTTACACCTTCTACCGTAAATTCACCTTCATGTACAGCAGATGCAAAAGCAACAGTTCTTCTTATAACAAGAGGATCTGCAACTTCTGTAATAATAACCTTCATGCCTGATTTAAATAATCTGTGAGCAACTCCTGTAGCAAGGTCTCCTCCGCCCCTGATTACAACATTAAAATTCATATTATTCTACCCCCAGTTCTATTGCTATTTTTTTAAATACATCAGATCCTTTAGCATGGGGATATTCTTTTACATAAGCTTTACCGCTATCTCCGCAGTTAACTATTTCAGGGTCTAAGGGAATTCTACCGAGGAATCTTATACCTTCTTCCATTGCAAGTTTTTCTCCGCCACCTGTTTTAAATAAATTTATCTCCTGTCCACAGTGAGGACAGGAAAAGCCACTCATGTTTTCGATAATTCCTGCTATCTTCATAGAAGTTCTATGACAGAAGGTTATTGATTTGCTAACATCCAGAAGTGATACTTCCTGCCCTGTAGTTACTATTATAGCTTCTGCTCCCGGTATAAGCTGTGCTATGGTAAGAGGTTCATCCCCTGTTCCGGGAGGTGCGTCTATAAGAAGATAATCCAGTTCACCCCATGTAACATCAGTCAGAAACTGATCAATGATACGCATTTTAAGGGGTCCTCTCCATATAACTGCTTCTTTTGATCTTTCCAGTAAAAATCCTATAGACATAACCTTCAGAGAAGGAGGAATAAATAAAGGAGAAAGTTGTCCTGACGGTTCGGCAAGTCTTTTCCCTTCAAGTCCGAGCATTTTAGGTATATTGGGACCGTGAATATCTATATCCAGAAGTCCTACCTTTTTACCTGTCATAGTTAAAGCCATAGCAAGGTTAACAGCCACACTTGTTTTCCCGACGCCACCCTTGCCACTCATAACAAGCAGTTTTTTTCCTATCTTATTTAATCTGTCTTTACGAATAATCTCTTCCATGCATCTGTCATCAGGATGTCCTTCATGAGTGCATCCTTCCTGAAAATTACATGTTTTACACTGTTGATCCATAGGTCGCCTCCATAGTATAATAATAGACAATAGAGAGAGAGTAGCCGTAAAAAACTACTCTCCTCCCCGTTCTTTATTCAGTTTTTTTCAATTCGTCAAGTCGTTTGTTTAATTCCTTAACCTGTTCCTGCAGGTAAGCTATCTGGTTTCCCAGAGAACTGGCCTGTTTTTCCAGATATTCTTTTTCATCTTCCTGTATTACGGTACCATATTCTCCGTCAAAGTCAGGATACCATGGCTGTATGTAAGCATATCTTCTGCCTCTTCCGCCACCCCATACACGGCCTCTTCCGCCACCCCGTGGCCTTCCTCCTCTTCCTGCTCCGAACCACTGAGAATTATATCCGGAAGGAGGACAAAAACCTCTGCCTCCTCCTGTTCGTGGCCCCATTCCTGCAGGGCCTGTTCCGTCAAAGCCTGGCATAGTAATTCACCTCACTTTAAATAAATTACCATCTTCCTCTTCCCAAACCGATTCTACCTCTTCCGCCTCTACAGCCTCTACCGGCTCTACCGCCTCTAAAGGCCCGTCCTCTTCCATATATTATCGGTTCACTTTCATATCCGTAAGGAACATTCTGATAATTTCCATAAGGCATATCAAATCCCTGATAATTACCGTCAGGATAGCAGTATCCTCTGCCTCCTCCTGTCATTGGCCCCATTCCTGCAGGGCCAGTTCCGTCAAAACCTGGCATAGTAATTCACCTCCTTTATACGGGAATCGTGACGCGTGACGCGTGACGCGTGACGCGAGGTAAGCTATTCATTTTCGGCTAAATTATTTTCCAGTTTCTGCCACAGTAATTTTATGTTTTTACTGAATTCTCCATCAGAATATTCTATAACTGTTTTGTTTTCTATCATAGCTTTCGTAGTTACATTATCATAAGGTAATCTGCCCAGAAAATCTATTTTTTCCGAGAGGCAATATTCCTCAATTTTATTACTCATGTCAGTATTTATATCATATTTATTTATACATACAGAAGGGTGAAGCTTAAAACTTAATGCAAGTTCTATAACTCTTTTCATATCATGAATACCTGACATGGTCGGTTCTGTAACTACAAGTATTTTATCTGCACCTGCAAGAGAAGATATAACAGGACATCCTGTTCCCGGAGATCCGTCTATTATAATAAGATTAAACTTATATTCTTCTGCCAGTTTCTTTGCTTTTTTTCTTACCTCTGTAACAAGTTTCCCTGAATTTTCTCCTCCAGGTACAAGCCTTGCATGAACAAAGGGGCCAAATCTGGTATTACTTATAAATGTCTCTCCTGAAACAGAAGGTTTCATGTCTATAGCCTGTACAGGACAGAAATGACTGCACACACTGCATCCTTCACAGGAAACATGATCGATAGAAAAATTCTTTCTTATAGCATCAAATCTGCAAAGTTCTATACATGTGCCACACTCTATACATTTATCTTTATCCAGTTCGGCAATACTACCTCCGATAAACAATTCTCTTTCTTTTATTTCCGGATTAAATATGAGATGAAGGTCTGCTGCATCTACATCACAGTCGGCCATTATTTTATTTTTTGCCAGAGAGGCAAAGGCAGAAACGATAGTGCTTTTTCCTGTGCCTCCTTTACCGCTTATTACTACAAGTTCTCTGATTTTATTCATAATTTCTTCCTTCTCTATGTCTGTGTCTTCTATAATATTCATGAGCCTTTTTTCCCATTTCCACTGTAGAAAAATAATTCATACCTGCCCCTGCAGCTATACCTGCAACAGGGAGAAAACGAAAAATACTTCTTCTGCAGAAACAACCGCTCATACCTGCAAGAATATTTTTAACTATTCGTGCGGTACCGCCTTTGAGCACCTCTGTTCTGAAGTGACCTTCATCTGCTTCCTGTAAAGACGTATTTCCGCTTAATATCATCAATACTTCAGTTATTCTTTCTTCTGACGAAGGATTAAATCCGTAAAGAGAAGCTATGGCAAGTATAAGAACAGTCTGAGATCTTATAAGAGCAACACTGTCTGCAAGTGCTGTACCTACCTGCATAACAGTGCCAAGTCCCGGTATACAGCCGGGCATAGCACTCAATCCACCCCAGAAGGAATTTTTCTTTGCAAAATTCTTTATACAGATCACTGCAAGTTCATCGTCTTTTTTTTCAGGATAAATATTTCGGAGTTTTTCTATATCTGTTTCAATCTGTTCTTTATCAAGTGTTTTATAAAAATAAAGGAAATTCTTTATAAAAATATTTTCATCAGGAACATTATCAGGAATATTTTTTGTTATATTTTTCTCTTCTTTTACATTTTTCTCTATCCAAGTCATCTGTTATTCACCTCCACTATATTTATCATTTACAACGTTTCTTTATATTATCAAAAAGCTTTATAAAGTCTGTTTTTAATTCAGGAAGAGTCTCAAGGAGTGTATCACCTCTTGAATAACCTTCTGCTACCCTTCTGTCATCACGTATTTCCATAGATACATCTATATGTTCTGAAGCACAGTATTCTTTTACTTTATTATCTCCCGTATCTGCTCTGTTTATCAATACAGAAAAAGGTATATTAAAGGATCTGACAAGATCGACAGCAAGTTTCAGATCATTTAATCCGAAAGGAGTCGGTTCTGTAACAAGTAAAATATAATCAGTATCTTTGAGAGATGCAACAACAGGACAGGATGTTCCTGGAGGACAATCAAGTATAACTACTGCATTATTCTTTATTTTTTTCTTCAATTCTTTAATAAGAGGAGGACTCTTGGCTTCCCCTATGTTTAATATACCATGATGAAATTCGATATTACCGCTTCTGCCTGATTCTATAACACCTGTTTCTCTTTTCACTTCTTTTAAAGCACCTGAAGGGCAGACCCTGACACAGCCCCCGCAGGAATGACATAGTTGAGGAAACAAAAGGACACTTTTCTTTACCGATACTATGGCATGAAACTGACAGATTTTTCCGCATTCACCGCAGTAATTACATAAATTCATGTCAAATTCAGGTACAGAAACATATATTGTCTCAATATGTTCTCTTTCAGGTTTTAAAAAAAGGTGGGCATTTGGCTCCTCTACATCACAGTCCAGAAACTGAACATTTCCAATAGCCTGAGCAAGAGCCGTAGCTACAGTAGTTTTACCTGTTCCTCCTTTACCGCTTGCTATACTTATTATCATACTTTCTTTCCTTTCAATTGATGATACGTAACGCGTGACGCGTGACGCG
>CAYSLJ010000126.1:0-21062 GCA_964431735.1 uncultured Synergistia bacterium
ACGCGTCACGCGTTACGCGTCACGCGTTACGCGTCACGCGTTACGCGTCACGACTTTCATCTTTCACTTCCGGCAAAGGTTCTTCTTTCAAAGGTTCTTCTTTTTTCACATCCTTCTCTTTCTCCTCTTCCGCCTTTTCACCTGAACCTTCTTTTGAAGTCTCTGTTTTTTCTTCATGTTTATAGCTTTTATACCATCTGTCAAATAAAACCTTTAATACACAGGTACAGGGTATGGCCAGAAGCATTCCCCAGAAATTGTAAAGATGACCTCCTATCAGAATGGCGAGCATAATTAGGAGAGGGTTTAATTCCAGGGATTCTCCGAGGATTTTTGGGGAAAGGAAGGAATTTTCCAGAAATGATATGGCTGAAGAAAGAACAATGACAAGTATTATCGAGATTACGGGGTTTTCCGTAAAAAGAGCCATTAATATGGCAGTAGATACGGTAACTATACCCCCCAGATAGGGGACGACATTACTTATACCTGCCAGGAGACCTATGAGGAGCGAAAATTTTATTCCTATGAAAAACAGACCTGTACCGGTAAGAATACCGACTATACTGGCTATGAGAAGCTGGCCTCTTAAAAAATTGGAGAGAGCTATGTTTATGTCATGACAGATTGAAATAACAAAATCTCTCTTTTTTGCAGGCACAAGATCTATTGCAAAATTCCTTATATTGTTCATTTCTTTAAGCATATAAAAAGTAAGAACAGGAATGATGATAAGGCTTAAAAGACTCAGTATGAACTGTACTATACCGGAAAAAGCACCGGTCAGTAATGACCATGTTTTATTTGCCACCAGAGGAATACTTTCTTCTACCTTCTTTATGAGGCTTTCTGTAAGATTCTTAAATTCTGGAGGTATTTCATATTCCGCTATCTTCTGTATCCATTCAAACTGTTCCGGCACATTTGCACCTTTCAGGTTTTTAAGCATATTGAAAATTTCTATTATTTTTGCCTGAATCTGAGGTATCTGGCTGATAAAACCGGTGATTTCCTGTGCCAGAGCAGGGATTACAAAGAATAGCAGAACAACAAATCCCAGAAGCAGTGAAACTATGAGAAGCAATGCCCCTTTCGATCTTGACCAACCTTTTTTCTCCAGAAATGCTACTACAGGGTCAAATATGTAGGCCAGGATAAGTGCTATGGCAAAAGGCACAAGTATTGTGGTAATGAGAGATACAAACCATGCAGTATATAAAAATATTATGGCTCCTATAAGTATTTTTATGGTTCTGTTTTCTTTTTGAAAGGGAATTAATATGGTAATCAGTATTACTGTAAGAATAGTCGGAGAAAGTATTTCTTTTATGCCGATGGTAAGCCATACGAAGAGGGTAAGGACAAATAAAATCGCTATAATGGCAGGGATTAATTTTAACAGTCTGGAAAAATGGTTGTCTTCCAATGTATTTGCTCCTTCACTGCATCCATCATGTGATAATATCTTTGCTCCCGTCACGCCTTACCCGTTATGCTTCACGTCAGTATCCTCGCGTCACGCGTTACGCGTTACGCGTCACGATATAAACTGTTATTTCCAGGCAGATCCTGAGTTACTCAATACCCTCTGTCTCCGTCAACATCTACTATGGCATCTCCTTCTTCCGGGTAGATTTCAAACCAGTCATCCAGTTTTTCAAGCTCTTTTAAGACATTTTCTACCTGTGGCTGGAGATTGCATAATATGAAATTACCCCGGTATTTTCTGACAAACTCAAAGGCGTAACTGAGGGCTGAAAGACCTTTGTTGTCTATATAAGGCACTTTATCCAGATTTACTATGAGATTTAATTTTTCCCTGTTCATAAAGGATTTTATTTTCTCATTTAATATTTCTGCATTATATCCTCCCAGGTTTCCTGCACATCTCAATATGACCAGATTTATACCGGGCATATCGGCTACCTCTATAAAGAGATCGTTTCTTGAAGCCTGAAATTGAGAATACCGGCTTTTCAGGTTAAATCCCTTTCTTCTCTGTTCCAGAAGAAAACGGGCAAAACATACGGGCCCCCATACGAAACCACATGCCCGTGTCAGCTTTTTTTCTATGGAATTTCGGAAATCCAGAGCCGTACTTCCTTCAAAAGTAGTATAACATCTGCCTATGGATGAAAGAAAATGGGCATCGCTTCCTCCTGTTACAGGCAGCTTTTTTGTGAAATAATTTACTGCCTCTGTCAGGTAGTTGGAGAAAAGCTGCAGCGGGTTGGAATTCCTCGTTTCAACCGCATCGAAAGGGAGTTTATTTACGAGCGTGCCTACGGCTTCCAGCCCTTTAGAGCCTAAAACCAGATTGAAAGGATGGGGGGCAATGGCAATAGCTCCCTGGCTGTGTATCTCATCTACCGTTTGAGCGGCACTCATATGAGGAGATATTGGATTCTCAAGATAAAGCCCTATAATATGACCTTCTTTGCTGCTTATTTCTTCCCCGATTATTATATCAAGATTTTTGAATGTTACAGGATGTTTTTTCTTATACTCTAAAGCGGCTATTGCACCGGCAATAGTATTATGGTCGGCAAATCCTATGACCTGGAGATCGGTATGTTCTACAACATAATTCATTATTTCTTCAGGGCTTTCAAACCCGTCACTCGCACCTGTATGAATATGGGGATCAGCTTTACTCCTCATCATTTTCTCCTTTCCAATAAAAATAAAGCCTTCTGACTTTCAGAACCTGCCAGTCCGATTAATGAAAGCACGCCTTGAATATTATATTTACTTTCATAACAATTTATAATTAAGAAGGAGTGAGAAGTGAAAAGTGAAGAGTGAACAGTGAGTAATATCATCTTCTTTTCACTTCTCACTTCTCACTTTTCACCCTTATTAAATTTTAATAAGTTATGAAGTATTACACTATATGAGGCTTTGCAGAGATATTATAATTAATTTTTTATAATTTTATCATTTAGAGATTTGTTTGTCAAACCAGCCCCTTTTGTTTGACAAACTTATTCTCCTTTGTTATTATAATATTAAATTTTCATTACAATGAGAGGCAGGTGTACTGTAAAAAATTGAAGAAAATTAATTGGGAGAAATTGCAATCCTATTCAGCGGGAGTATTTGAAGAGTTTGAAGGGAAAATTGAAGATTCAATTAAAAAGGAAATGGAAGATAGATCTCGCAAAATAGAAGAAAAGAGGAATAAACAGAAGAGAAGAAAAGGCAATAATAGGAAGAAACAGGGATAGTAGTTTTAACTCTTTGATTTTTATGAGGAAATAGATATTTGTATATAAACAGGCTTACTCTTATTCATTTCAGAAATTATAGAGAAGCACACCTGGAGCCTCATCCTGAATTGAATGTCATTTTCGGAGCAAACGCTCAGGGGAAAAGTAATCTGTTGGAGGCTCTCTTTTTGTTTACAACAGGTAAATCTTTTCGTGCAGGAAAAGAAATAGAACTTGTTAACTGGGAAGAACATTTTTCCAGAGTAGCAGCAGAAATCACCTGTATTCATGGAGAAAAAATACATATAGAAGTTCTTATCTCAAAGAATTCCCCTAAGAGTTCTTCCAAAATAATCAGGGTTAATAATAAAACTGTCAGAACTGCTACGGAACTGGTTGGAACGGTAAATGCCGTTATGTTTTCTCCCGATGATCTTGAAATCATAAAAGGAAGTCCCGGTGTGAGAAGGCGTTTTATTGACATGGAACTGACACAGCTATCGCCTTCTTATTGTAATAATCTCCGTCATTATTATAAAGTTCTGGAACAGAGAAATACGCTGCTCAAATCTGCTCTGGATAAGGAAGAAAAAAACAGATTACTTCAGGTCTGGGATGAACAACTGGCCAGATACGGTTCTTTTTTGATCTCCAGTAGAATTGAGATTATAAAGAAACTTCAGGAACTGGCCACAAACATTCTTGGAGATATAAGCAATAACAGAGAAAAGCTTTCTTTAAATTATTTTTCTACTATAGAGGAACATAATTCCATGTCTGTGGAAGAAAGTTTTCTCAATCATCTTCTGGCACAGAGAAGTCAGGATATCAGATATGGTTCTACTTCTTCAGGGCCTCACAGAGATGATATAAAGATCACAGTAAATGAAAAACCTCTCAAAGCCTTTGGTTCACAGGGACAGCAGAGAACTGTTACCATAGCCCTGAAACTTGCAGAAAGAGAACTTCTTTTCAATGAAACAGGAGAACATCCTGTTGTATTACTTGATGATGTTATGTCAGAGCTGGATGATGACAGAAGCTTCAACCTTTTAAATTATATAAAAGGGAAGGGACAGATTTTTATTACATTAAACCATAATACAGATTATTTTGCTTCAAAGGAAGCATCTTTTTTTCAGATAGAGGAAGGGAAAATTAAAGTTGGTTTATTCAATTAAAGATTTAATACACGGTGCTTTTGATAATCCGAATATTGCAGCAAAAGCCAGAGAAAATATGATTTTTCCTTTCTGGAATTTCATAGTAGGACCTAAGATAGCATGTCATACAACTCCTTACAGACTGGAAAACGGTATTTTAAAAGTTATGGTTTCCAGTTCTTCATGGGCCCAGCAACTGAGTTTTATGAAAGAACAGATACTGCGAGGGTATCTTGAACTCACAGGGGAAGAACTGGTTAAAGACATCAGATTTCAAATAGGAAAAAAAACAGGTGACGGTGATAAAAAGGAAAAGGTTGAGCAACTTACACTGGATTTTAATAAATTTAAATACCCTGATGAGTTTCAACTTGGAAGGATACAGCTCCCGGCCGATACAGTCAGCCTTATAGATGAACAGGTTAAATTTATTAAAGATGAACAACTCAGGGAACAGATGAAGTCTGTTATGGAAAAGGATTTTAAAATAAAGATATGGAAAGAAATGAAGGGCTGGAAGCCATGCCCGGTGTGCAATGTTTTTATGGAGCCGGGACAGAAGGTATGTATGATCTGTAATCTGGGAGATAAGCCGAAGAAAAAAAGCAGGGGAAGAAAGAAGCAATCAGATAAATACTGAAAGATATGCAAGTCAAGGCTGCTTTTGACTTTACTGCTTCCAGAGTAAGTATGTATGCAACCTCTGTAAGAGCATATCTTTCTATGATTATTATATCATATTCTGTCAATATTATCGTGATACGTCACGCATCACGCGTTACTGCTCACGCCTATTAATAGGGAAGGTGTTATTAAGATGTTAAACAGAATAGAAATCGTTCAAGACGATATTACCAGATTGCATGTTGATGCAATTGTAAATGCTGCAAATACTTCACTCCTTGGAGGTGGTGGTGTTGACGGTGCCATACATTCTTCGGCAGGGCCGGACCTTCTTGAGGAATGTAAAAAACTGGGAGGCTGTCCTGCGGGACATGCGAAGATTACAAAAGGTTATAATCTCCCTGCTGATTGGGTTATTCATACAGTGGGGCCGGTATGGCGCGGCGGCAGTGAAAATGAAGATGAATTACTTGCCAGATGCTATAGAAGCTGTTTTGCTCTTGCAGAGGAATATATGATAAAAACAATAGCTTTCCCTGCAATCAGTACAGGTGCATACGGCTTCCCCATAGAAAGGGCAGTAAAAATAGCTCTGAAAGAAACAAGAGAATTTCTTTCAAAAAATAATTCAATAGAAAAAGTTTATTTCGTATGTTTCAGTAAAAGAGACTATAACAGTTATTTGAAGGTTGTTTAAATTATGAGACCGAGATTGTATAAAAAAACACTTGATACAGGCGATATATGTTTGACTACTGATAATCTTCCCGAAGGTGAGAAGGTTGATCTGAGAAACTGGTTCGGCGGTGAAAGATATGACCTGCCCCTGGAACTGGAGATAGGCACAGGGAAAGGAGAATTTTTACTTCGACAGGCAGGTAAGGTTTCTTCCGTAAATTATATAGGCCTGGAATATGCGAAACAGTATTCTCTTTATGCAGCAGACCTGGCCCGTCGTGAAGATTTGAAAAATATAAAAATTTTGAATATAGAAGCTCTTTCTTTTATAAAAAACTATGTATGTGATGAAACATTCCGGCAGATACATATATATTTCCCTGACCCGTGGCCTAAAAGAAAACATAACAGAAGAAGATTTATTCAGGAGAATAATCTGAGGGAATTACACAGAATTCTGGCTCCCTGCGGCCTTATAAGAATAGTGACAGATCATGACGATTATTTTATATGGATAAAAAAGCATATCTCTTCAGTGGAAGATTTGTTCCTGTGCCTTCCATTTTCTTCTCCTGAAGCAGCCGGTGAAGGTGAACTGGTAGGTACAAATTTTGAGCGAAAATATCAGAGAAAAGGACGGGCCTTTCACGGAGTGATTCTTAAGAAGCGTGACGGGAGAAATATGGAATGGCAGTTAAATAAATGTCTCAAATATATTAATCGTGACGCGTAACGCGTAACGCGTGACGGGAGGAAAGAGACAATTAATAAATTTTCATTCCATATTATCATCTTTGCCGAACCGGTCATGGCTGCTGGTGTTAAATGTGTCTTGATGTATAAACAGTTATATTGTTGTGCATTACCCATTACGCATTACCCATTACGCATTACCCATTATGCAATCTGATAATCTCTGAAATATTGCAAATTATTCCGATTTATGTTAAACTTTTTGCATGGAGTCAGCTTTATAAGTATTATATATTAATAAATGGAAAGATAAGTGATTTTACGCGTTACGCGTTACGCGTTACGATCCTGATGGGGATGGCATTTATATGTTTGAAGCAGAAGAAATGTTTCGCGAATTTTCTTCTTATTCCGATTATTTATCCCGTCTTGTATATATTAAAAAGCATAGTAAACATTTAAATCCACAGTTTATAGAACTTATTATCTTACATGCAAAGATATTACTTGATGAGGGAGAAATTCCTCTTTCTATTGAACTGGCCGATCTTGCTATCATTGCCTCTTCCTGTATGGATGATAATCGTATAAAAACGTCATCTTTACTTTTAAAATCTCAACTTGTACAGCTTCAGTCGGATTTTTCACAGGCCAGGGATCTGTTGTTTGAAACACAAAAAATATATGAGAAAGAAAAAACGGATGATAAGCTCTGTGAACTCTACAATTTGATTGCTTATCTTTATAAATCCCAGAAGAAATATGAAGAAGCTATAGGATACCATAAAAAAGCTATTGATTTGAGCCATATACTGGATAAAAAAGATCTCTGTGCTCTTAATTTAAGTGCCATAGGTGAGATTGAATATCATAGAAACAGATCAAAAGAAGCACTTGATTATTTTGAAAAATCTCTTTCTATTTATAGAAATCTTGGAGATAGCAAATCTCAGGTTCAGATATTGAACTGGATGGGTTACATAAATATAAACTTGAAAAATTATGAAGAAGCATTGAAGAATTTTCTGGAAGTAGTTAAACTGTGTGAACAGGACAGGGATAAAATCAGTTCTCCTTCTGCCTATGCAAAATTTCATCTCGGTACTATATATCAGTATTTCAATGAACCTGATAAGGGACTTAAATATTTTCTGGAAGCAGTGTCATTGTGGAAGGAAAGAGAAAAACTTCAGGCATGTTCTGAATTGCATTTTTATTCGGGAAAAATATTGTTAAACCTCGGTCTTAAAGAAAAAGCCCTTGATTACTTTAATATTTCCCTGAAATTACTTCAGAAGCTTGCCAGTAAAAAAGGTATGCTTTCTTTACTTTTTCAGATAAGACAGCTTCAGGAAGAAGATAGTTCTGAACCGATACAGAGTTTTTTTGCAAGGAATTTGAAAGTGAAGCCTGACGAGGTAGAGCTTTATGATGACGAATATCTGTTTGATATACTCTCACAGAATTACAGAGATATTGATTGTGCCGATAAAGGGATTGTATGTTTTACCTCCGGTATCCCTTCTTTTATACGGAAAATTAATATGAATGTACTGAAAGATTTTCCAAGAAAATATTTCACAGTAACTCATTCTCACCTGAGTATTGCCTTTACACAGATTTCTTCCATCTATTATGCTAAAGAAATGTACAGGACAGGCCTTTCCTATTCGATTGAACTGTTGCAAATTAAAAAGAAAATTTACAATCCCCTTGTAATAAATCAGCTTGTAGACGGTTTGAGAGAGCTTTCTCCCGGTGAATATGAGGTAAACTATAATTATTATATTCAGGAAATTATACGTTTTCTAAAGAAATTTGCCAGCAAAGCCGATCAGGCTCTTATTTATTATGAAGTAGGAATGGCTTATTTTGTCAGGGATGATTTTGAAAAATCATATGAATTATTTTTACATGCCCTCCCTTTATGCACTCATATTAATAACAAAATCCTTGAAGGAAGGATCTGTCGCGCCCTGGCATGGGCAGAGTTCAACAGAGGAAACCTTCGTAAGAGTATTGAATATGCACTGAAAGCCCTTAAAATTGATGAATCTCTTAAATTAAATGAAGAATTCATCGATCTGTTAATGTTAGGACGTTTATATCTTATCAGAAAAGAGCTCATGAAATCTCTGGATTACCTTGACAGGGCAGGAAGCAAAGCAGATAAAATAGTCTGTTCAAGTAATCCTTTGATTTTTATGAAAAATGTCCTTCTCGAATCCAGATTGTATTATCAGATCCAGATTTTTTATAACAGGGTTCACGAAAGAAATTTTGATGATATTATGGGAGAGGAAAAACATATATTTGACAGATTACCGGGCGACGAACTGTCAGGGCCTCTTGAGAGGCATAAAATTATTTACAGTGAAAAAATATCTTCAGAGTTTTTTGTGGATTTTTTTGCCAGTCATTATAATGCTCTGATGAAATTATACAGAAGGAATACCTATGAAGCAACAGATTCTATCCTGGAAGCACTCCTGAGTATTCTCTCTCTTCCTTTAGAAAAAGAAGAAAAAATTACTCTTTTCAGACTCGGTATTCTTTATGAAACTATGGAAATGAGTACGGAAAGCAGGTGGCAGTTACGTACTGTAGATGAGTACTTCAGAGATTTTATAGATGATTCCAGTATAAATTCCCCTTTTGCTCAGAGAGCTGTTGCATTATTTAATCTCTCTGTTATACTTTCTTTAAGAGGTCATTTTTCTGAAGCTCTCGCAGTATTGATTGAAGCGGAAGATATAGAGCAGATAGAGAAAAAATATTTCAGACTTGCAAGGATTTATTATCAAAAGGCCATAATCAGAGAATATCAGGAGAATATACCAAGATCAATAGCAAATTACCATAATGCTATGAAGATATTCCGTAATCTGTCCGATAATTCAGGTGTTGCCAAATGCCTGAATAAACTTGCCATACTGGAAAAAGGAAAAAGGACGGATCATCTGCTTGAAGCTCTTTCCCTTGTAGATGGTGAACAGGAGCCTCTTCTTTACGGTCAGATAATTTTTAACTGGGCTGCAGTATTAAGGGAACAGGGTGTTTTTCTATGGGAAAGTCTTGATGCTCTTAAAGAAGCTCTTAAATATTTTAGAAAAGCCGATTTCCCTCAATATACTGTGAGAGTTCTCCATGCTCTTTCACGACTGTCCTGTGAACTGGGAGAGGAAGAAAAGGCTTCAATATTTCTGGAAGAGGCATGGATGCTGCTTAAAAGCAGAATGCCTGATTTAATATGGGAAAGAATCAGATGTTTTATACTTATGGGACAGCAGGCTATGAAAAGGGAAGAAGATGCTTTGATATATCTTCAGCAGGCTCTCTTCTGCAGCCCTTCCATACCGTCTTCTCTGGGTTATTCCTACTGGGTATGTCTGGAACTGACAAAATTCTTTTCCCTTATAGGAAATCAGAGTGAAAAAGATAAATATGAGGATATGGCAAAAGAAATAAAGAAAAAAATAATAGATATATGGGGGGCACATGCACCGATTTTTCTCGATGAGAAATTTCATATGTGGGGTCAGAAAAATTCTTTTGATATGCTTGATGAAGAAGAAAAAATGCGTACCGGTAAATTAAAAAAGACAAAGGATAAGATATTGCCTCTTCTTCATTATCTGATTAATTTGAAGGAAAATGAGACTTTAATAAGAAGACATATGTCTGATATTATAACTGAAATGGAAAAAAATAATTGAGCAGTGATCGGTGACCGGCGATCATTGACCAGTAACCAGTGAGGTGTAAAATGTTTAGAGCAGAATATTTGTTTTCAGATCTTGATAAATTTTTTTGGAAAGATATTTTTTATAAAGAACTTGCCGGATATGATGATGTGGAACATGTATGGGATGTATTGAAGAGAATCAAAAAATATGTAGAGAATAATGTAAAACCTGCCATAGAAGGAACCGTAGAAGAAGGAGCTTTTGTAGAGGAAAATGTATATATAGGTGAAGGAACTGTCGTTGAAAGAGGGGCTCTTGTGAAAGGGCCTTCCATTATTGGTAGAAACTGTCATATAAGACATGGCGCTTATATAAGAGGTTATGCTCTTATAGGTGACAACTGTGTTGTAGGACATGCTACAGAGGTAATAAGAACATTATTCCTGCCAGGTGCAAAGGCACCTCATTTCAATTATACAGGTGATTCCATCCTGGGTACAGATGTAAATTTAGGAGCAGGTACAAAACTTTCTAATCTTAAAAATACAAGTTCCGGTATAGTAATAAAATATAACGGAAAGACTTTTCAGACAGGACTCAGAAAATTCGGAGCCATTCTCGGTGACAGATGTCAGACCGGTTGTAATTCAGTGTTAAATCCCGGGACAATCCTTGGCCCTGATTGTATTGTCTACGCCACTTCCTCTGTAAGAGGTGTATATGAAGGCAAAACTATAATAAAATTAAAACAGAATGTTGAAACGTCAGAGTTTCGTTTCTGATATTGAAATCGTGAAACAGTGAATTAGTGGCCATGTGGTCACAGGTCACTGATCACCGGTCACTGAAATGAATTCTTCCCTTCTGGGCTTAACACTTAAAAATAGATATAATATAATAAAACTCCTCGGTAAAGGCGGCCAGTGTCAGGTTTATCTTGCCTTTGATACTGAACGGCAGAAAGAAGTAGTTGTAAAAGAACTTATTCATAAATCCAGGGATCACGAAATTAAGGAACAGAATATAATTCTTTTTAAAAAAGAATATGAACTTTTACACAGGATGGATCATAAGGGATTACCGAAAGGTTATGATTATTTTCAGGAAAAAGACATGCATTTTCTTGTTGTAGAATATGTGCCGGGAGAAAACCTGAAAAAGATTCTGGAGAACAAAGAAACGGAATTTTCCGAACAGCAGGTAATTGAACTGGCAATACAGATGGCGGAAGTTCTTGTCTACCTTTCTCATATGAAGCCACACCAGGTACTTATAAGAGATATTAAACCGGCAAATATTATGTTAACACCTGAAGGTATGATTAATTTTATTGATTTTACCATTGCCAGAGAAGCAGATCTGTCAAAAACAGGTGATACGGTAAGAATTGGTTCTATAGGTTACGCACCTCCCGAACAGTACAAAGGCAAATCGGATATTAGAACGGATATATATGCTCTTGGAGCAACCATGTATCAGATGTTGACAAAACATGATCCTTCTATAGCACCATTTCAGTTTGAACCTGTAAGACATTTAAACCCTTCTATTTCAACAAATATGGAAGGAATTTTAAAGAAAGCCCTTGAACTTGATCCGTCTATGAGATATCAAAAACCGGAGGATATACTTCACGATCTGTCTTCTATAAGAGACGGCAGAGATATAACCTTTGATTATAAAACACTGGTTTCAACCTTTAATGAAGAACCTGAACCTGTATCTTCTCGACCACGGTCTTTGCTTTTTAATGTGATTTCAGGGAAAGGATTGTTGTATTTATTACTTATTTTATCTCTTCTTACTGCTATTATTGTAATAATATTTAGAATGAAGTGAAAAATAGTGATCTGTTAGATGTGAACTGTAATACCGGTCACTGTAATAAAGGAGGATTGGATTTGAACATTCTGGTAGTTGATGATGATTTTTTAATCCTGGATGTAATACAGGAATTTTTAACCATAGAAAATTTTAATGTTATAACAACGTTAAGTTCCGTAGAGGCATTGCAGATTGCAGTTTCCGACAGACCTGACTGTATCCTTGCAGATGTTGTAATGCCTGAAATGAACGGTTATGAGCTTTATAGAGAAATAATGAAATCTTATCCCGACATAAAATTTATATTCGTCAGTGGCAATGTCAATGAATATGATATAAGAAGAGAATTGAATATAGACGTGCCGCTTATAAAAAAACCATTTACGAGAAAAGAAATTATAAATATTATAAAAAACAATTATCAGTTATCAGCTGGCGGCAATCAACCGGGTGTGTATTAAAGTATTTCTGAAGTGAGTAGTGAGTAGTGAGTAGTTAATAAAATTGGTAATTTCCATTCACTACTCACCACTCGCTACTTACCGCACCAGGTAAATTAGTAACCATTTTATCAGCTTCTGCCTGACAGGCTCTTACGAAGAAAAATAATTTGCCTTATATAATTTGTTTTACAGACAATAAATTAACCCTTATTTAATTTTTAATACTATAGAAAAAACTAATTTTTCTTCTCCAGAGCCTGCCATGCAGAAGCTTTTTACGGATACCCTTTTACCTGTTACTGTAATAAAGAACTGTAAGAAGTAATAAAGAACTGTAAGAAAATAATACTGGCAAATTATTGTTCTTATCATTCCGTCACGCGTTACGAGTTACGATTCTCATAATGCCTATATAACAACAAACATACTGTACTGTCCCGATTTGACAAGTATTACAGCCTGCCCTTCTTCTCCGGCTTCTTTTATTGCCTCTTTGTAATCATCATAATTTTTTATTACATGGTCATTGATTTTCTTTATTACTTCTCCACCACGGAAACCTGCTAAAGATGCTTTACTTCCCTGGGCAACATGATCTACTAAAACACCGTATTCTTCCGATATACTGTATCTGTCCCGTATATCAGGAGTAATTTCTTTTACGCTGATACCTTTCCACGTTTTACCTGTTATTTCTTTGTCTCCCTTCTGAGCGGCAGACACAGAACTTACCGTATCATCACCCGGACGGGCTTCTATAGTAACGTTCAGTGCAAGAGGTTTTTTATCTCTTATAATATTAATCTCAATTTTATCACCCGGTTTTTTGTAAGAAACAATCTTCTGTATATCTGACGGTGCTGCTATATCTTTTTTATCTATAGAGGTGATTATATCACCCGGTTTAATTCCTGTCCTGAAGGCAGGACTGTCCTGATATACGTCACTTACTATTATACCTCTGTCAGTACCGAATTTCCCTGCAAGTTCGGGAGTTAATTTCTGCATACTTATACCGAGCCAGCCATGAATGACTTTTCCATGTTTTATAATCTGATCCATTATATAGTTTGCATTATTTATCGGTATGGAAAATCCCAGCCCTACGGAACCCCCTCCGTTAGGACTTATTATGGCTGTATTTATGCCGACTACTTCTCCGTAGAGATTTACAAGAGCTCCTCCGCTGTTACCGGGATTAATTGAAGCATCTGTCTGAATGAGATTGGAAAAATCTCCGTAATTATTCCCCTGTTCTACAGGCAGATCTCTTCCTTTGGCGCTTACAATACCGGCAGTTACAGAGGAATTAAATCCGAAAGGATTACCTATTGCCAGAACCCATGAACCTACCTCTAATTCATCGGAATTACCTGTAACAGCATAGGGCAGAGGTTTTTTGCCTTCTATTTTTAAAACTCCAATGTCGCTCCCTCTGTCATAACCTATTATTTTTACATTGTTATACTGGGTGCCGTCATCCATTGTAATATTTACTTTGTCTGCATCCATTATGACATGTGCATTTGTCAGTACATATCCGTCAGGACTTACAATTACACCTGAACCGAGACTGGTCATTTTTTGTTCCCTGTTAAAGGGTTGAGAAAATCTGAAGAAATTTTCAAATGGTGTTCCTTTGAAAAATTCCTCATCCATCATAGGAGCATAGTTATTACTCCTTTTTATAACCTTTTCCGTATTTATATTTACAACAGCAGGTGAGACTTTTTTGGAGACAGATTTAAAACTCTGTTCCAGACTCAGAAGACTTGCCGGAGGTTCTAAAGGTCTGTTCTCTTTTGCAGTTACATGGCCGTACAGGAGTCCTCCGTAGAAAACCATACCTGTAAGTGTTATCAATGAGATAACAAGAAATATTCTTGAATAAATGTTTGTTTTCATAAAAATTATCTCCTCCTTAATACAAATTCTTTATTTTAATTTTAACTCATAAACATTAAAGGAATATTAAGAAATTATTAAGAGTTTTTAATTTTTTCTTTCTATATTCCAGAGAAGACTCTCTTGCCTGCCAGGTGGTGCTACCACGCTAAATACAATCCCCCGGCTTTGCCTGTCTGGCGCTCTTCCAGAAAAATCTAAACTGGAACATCCATGTTTTTTAGAGCTTACATCATGCCACTTTGCATTATATGCGATTTTAATACCCCTGTCCTGCCGTGATATTTTTCCTCCAGAGCACCAGACAGGCAAAGCCTTATGGTTGATAGCCCGATGATATAGCATTACAGGAAGATAGTACTTACAAAATAAGGAATAGAAATAAAATAATTGTCTCTTCCTTCGCGTCACGCGTCACGCGTTACGCGTCACGATTTAATTATCATTCCTAACTGGCATAATATTAACCGCTGATAACCCATGAGATAATTAACTTGCAGTTCTCAGTTCTTCTCTGTATGAACCGAAAGTAATCTGATTTCCGTTTATACAGACATTACAGGCAGTATCATAGTATTTAATCTTATAATCAATCATAGTAAGATTTTTCTTCAATTCATCTATCTGTTTTAAAACCTCTTTACGGTGCTCAACAAACATTTGCCTTCTGATTTCCAGAGTTTCATCACCTTCCATACACCAGGCAATATATTGTTTGATCTGTTTTATTTGCATCCCTGTATTTTTTAAACAGCAAATCAGTTTAAGCCAGTCCATGTCTCTGTCCGTAAATATTCTGTTCCCTGATTTATTCCTTTCTATAAACGGCAGCAACCCTTCTTTATCATAATATCTTATTGTATATTCCGTAAGATTAAATTTGTCAGCAATTTCCTTGATTGTATAAACCAACTGTAGACCTCCTCAAAAATTATATATAAAATTTTTTTAAAACCCCTTGACTTAGAGTTAACTCGAAGTGTTACGATTACTATAAATCACTTAAGATATATTTTCAAGTGATTTATAAAAAAATATTTTAAGGAGGTAAAGAATATGCTTGATTTTGATTTTTACAATCCTACCCGTATTGTTTTCGGGAAAGATCGTCTGGGCGAACTTGATAAACTTGTTCCTGAAGATGCGACTGTACTGGTTCTTTATGGCGGCGGAAGTATTAAAAAATTCGGTACCCTTCCTAAAGTGCTGGAAGGTCTGAAAAATCGCAAAGTTTTTGAATTCGGCGGAATTGAACCTAACCCTCAGTTTACGACCCTTATGAAAGCAGTTGAGCTTGTTCAAAAGGAAAATATTGATTTCTTACTTGCAGTCGGCGGAGGCTCTGTTATGGACGGAACTAAATTTATTGCTCTGGCCTCACAGTATAAAGGTGAACATGCGGAAGACCTGTTACATTTCGGTTTTGCCCCTGTTCCCGTTGAAAAAGCAATACCGATGGGCACAGTTGTAACACTGCCTGCAACCGGTTCTGAGATTAATACCTTTGGTGTTATCAGCCATAATCATGGTAAATATGCCTTTACAAGCCCCCTTGTATATCCGAAGTTCTCAATTTTAGACCCCACCCTGACCTGTTCTCTTCCTGCCACTCAGGTGGCAAACGGCATTGTGGATACCTTCGTTCATACTATTGAAATATACTGTACATTCCCTGTTGAAAACAGGTTTCAGGAGCGTGCTGCAGAGGGTATTTTGCAGACTTTAATCGAAATAGGAAGAAAAACGATTGACGAACCGGAAGATTACGACAGCAGAGCAAATCTTGTCTGGTGTGCAACAATGGCCATGAGCGGAGCTCTCAGTGCAGGAGTTCCACAGGACTGGAGCACCCATATGATAGGACATGAAATAACGGCTATGTTCGGAATTGATCATGCCAAAACTCTTGCTGTTGTCCTTCCTTCTCTCTGGACTGTTCTGAAAGAGCAAAAACGGGCGAGATTACTGCAATATGCAGAACGGGTATGGAACATAAAAGAAGGCGATGAAAACAGCCGTATAGACCTGGCCATCAATAAAACCCGTGACTTCTTTGAAAGCCTCGGCATTAAGACCCGTCTGTCCGATTATGGTATTACTGCAGATAAGATAGATGATCTTGTTAAAGCACTGGAAACACATGGTATGACAGCCCTGTCGGAAACAGGAAAAGTGACACCGGACGTGAGCCGTAAGATTCTGGAAGGTGCAATTTAGGGGTTGTAAAAAAATAACCTTATCATATTTTAAATCGTGACGCGTAACGCGTAACGCGTGACGCGAGGACAATAACCATAATTTGGCAGAGTAGTCCCTTAGCAGTAGGGGCGACCCACTGGGTCGCCCTGTCCCGGTGAAAAGACGCATAACGCATCACGAACCACCCGTCACGCGTCACCCGTTACGCGTGACGATTATAGTTATTCACTTCTCACTACTTAAAATTTTCATGTAAAAGAGGGGATTATTTATGTTATACAGAAAATTCGGAAAAACAAATGAAATGGTTTCTGTTCTTGGATTCGGATGTATGAGACTCCCTGTTGTCCCCGGCGGAGCCATGTATGATATTGATGAGGAAAAATCTATAAAGTTAATTCGTCATGCCATTGATGAAGGCGTAAATTATATAGATACTGCTTATCCCTATCATGGAACCGGTTTTGGAAAAGGAGGAAACAGTGAGCTTCTAGTTGCAAAAGTATTGAAAGACGGATACAGGAAAAAAGTAAAAGTGGCGACAAAACTTCCGAGCTGGCTTATAAACACACAGGAAGATTTTGACAGGTATTTAAATGAGCAGTTGGAAAGACTCGAAACAGATTATATAGATTTTTATCTGGTTCATACCGTAAAGAGTCAGTTATGGCCTGTATTGAAAGAAATTCGTATTAATGATTGTCTGGATCGGGCCATAAAAGACGGACGGATAAAATATGCAGGATTTTCATTCCATGATAAGCTCCCTTTGTTTAAAGAAGTGGTAGATTATTATAACTGGTCATTCTGTCTTATGCAGTATAATTATATGGATGATAAGTATCAGGCAGGTACGGAAGGATTAAAATATGCCGCTGAAAGAGGACTGGGTGTTGTAATTATGGAGCCTCTCAGAGGTGGTAAACTTGCCGCCAATGTTCCCGAAGGAGTGAAAGATATTCTCAATCAGAGTGTTGTGAAAAGAACACCTGCCGATCTTGCTTTAAGATGGGTGTGGGATCACCCTGAAGTATCACTCCTGTTAAGCGGCATGAATACTATGGAACAACTGGAAGAAAATTTGAAATCGGCAAATGAAGGGAAAGCCAATTCTTTAACAGCGGAAGAATTGAATACTGTTGAGAAGGTTAAAGCTTTTTTTAAGGAAAAAATAAAGGTTAACTGTACCGGCTGTGAATACTGTATGCCATGCCCTGCAGGAGTAGATATATCGACCTGTTTTACTATGTATAACAATTACCATATATATGGCAGAGAATTTGCAGCAGTCGCTAATAAGATAGATACTTATTATATGCTGGTTCCTCCCGAACGGAGAGCATCGAATTGTGTTGGGTGCGGCAAATGTGAAACTCATTGCCCACAGGGTATTGCAATCGTTGAGGAATTAAAAAAGGTAAATGAAGTATTTAATAAGTGATGCGTGATACATATTTTATAGTCAGGGCGTTTTATTAAACGCCCCTGCTTACCCTTCACTTTTTACGACTCACGACTCACGACTCACGACTCATGTATTTCACTACTCACGTAATTTATGGAGAGAGAAAAATGAAAATTTTATATTATGATTGTTTTTGCGGTATCTCAGGAGATATGAATTTAGGAGCAATGGTCGACGCAGGTGTGGATGGCGATTATTTAATCAGAGAACTTTCAAAGCTCCCCCTGGACGGAGAATATAAAATAAATATTAAAAAAGGCATGAAAAATGGCATAACAGGAACAAAAGTAGATGTTATTTTAACACATGGCGGACATGTGGATAATGATTCTCATGAGATTCATAGCCATCATGATAAACATAATCACCATCATCACATAGACCATGACCATAATGATGAACATAATCACCATCATCATAGAAACCTGAAAGATATTGAGGATATAATTAATAGAAGTACTCTGAATGATCGTGTTAAAAAGTCAAGTATTAATATGTTTAAGAGAATAGCAGAGGCAGAAGGGAAGGTTCATGGAAAGCCTGCCGGGGAAGTTCACTTTCATGAAGTCGGTGCTGTAGATTCTATCGTAGATATTGTTGGGGCAGCGATCGCTCTGGATTATCTCAGGGTTGATAAAGTTATGGCTTCATCTGTTCAGGTCGGAGGAGGTTTCGTAACATGCGCCCACGGTATTATACCTGTTCCTGCTCCTGCTACAGTTGAAATTTTGAAGAATATACCGGTGAAGTCAGGTATTGTGCCTTTCGAGACTACGACCCCTACAGGTGCAGCTATTTTAGCGGAAAATGTACTGGAGTTTACGGATAAAATTGATTTTTTGATAGAAAAAATCGGATACGGCCTGGGAAACAGAGAACTGGATATCCCTAATGTTTTAAGAGTTTATATAGGAGAGAAAAAAGACGGAGAAGATATTGAAGAGCAATATATTATTGAGGCAAATATAGATGACATGAACCCTGAACTTTACAGTTTTGTTGAGGAACGTCTTTTTGAAGCAGGTGCCCTTGATGTGTTTACAACACCTGTTATTATGAAAAAGGGGAGGCCTGCAGTAAAGTTAAGTATATTGACCGATAAAATGAAGGAACATGATGTGGTGGATATTATGTTCAGAGAAACAACTTCTATCGGAATCAGAAAAATGAAAGTTGAAAAAATTATGCTCAAGAGGGATGTTTCAACCCTGCATACCCGATACGGTGATGTAAGGATAAAGAAATCCTATTATAAAGGAGAAATGGTTAAATATAAAGCAGAATATGAAGATTGTAAAAGATTGGCTATAGAAAATAATATCCCTATTGCCGGGGTTTATCGGGAAATTTATAAAATAACGGACAGGGATTTATATGGGAATCGTGACGCGTAACGCGTAACGCGTGACGGGAATAAGATTTTTATTACATGATTATGGTCAGGTCAGTAAGGTGAAAATATATGGATGTACATGAAAAATTAAATAAAATGGACAGGGATTTTCGGGATTTTCGGGATTAACAGGAAAATTTGGATGTAATGGATATACATACAAAATTAAATAAAATGGTTGAATATATAAATAATATGGGAAGTCTTGCTGTTGCTTTTTCCGGCGGTGTGGACAGCACCTTTCTTTTGAAGGTTGCGGCAGATACGCTGGGAGACAAGGTGATAGCAATTATTGCAAGGTCTTCTGTATATCCTGAAAGAGAGTTCCGGGAAGCAGAAGATTTTGCCGGGAAGCTTGGAGTAAAATATATTGTTATAGTTTCAGATGAACTGGAAATTGACGGTTTCTCTGAAAATCCCGTAAACAGGTGTTATATCTGTAAACTTGAGCTTTTTAAGAAGATAAAAGAAGTGGCGACGCACCACGGGATTACATATGTTGCTGACGGTTCCAATGTAGATGATACGGGTGATTATAGACCTGGGATGAAAGCTCTCAGTGAACTTGATATTGTGAGTCCTCTCCTGCAGGCATGTATGACTAAAGAGGATATCAGGTTTTTATCAAAAGAAATGGGACTTCCGACATGGAACAAACAGGCTTTTGCCTGTCTGGCGTCAAGATTTCCTTATGGCCAGAAAATTACAGCAGAAAAACTGGAAATGGTTGACAGGGCGGAACAATTCCTTTTAGATCTGGGGTTTAATCAGATAAGGGTCCGCCATCATGGATATCTGGCAAGGATTGAAGCCGGTTCCGGTGAATTGAAGCGATTCTTTCTGGAAGATTTGATGGAACCTGTTTACAATGAATTAAAAAAGATCGGTTTTACTTATGTATCTCTGGATATGAAGGGATACAGAACAGGAAGCATGAATGAGACTGTTACTGAACTATAATGGACCCATAAAACTAGACACAAAAATGGGAATGATTAATTTTCAATAATTATGAGAAAACAATATACACCTGAAATGAAAGCACAGCTCGTATTAGAAATATTGAAAGAAGAAAAAAGCATATCTGAGCTTGCTTCCGAACATAATATTCATCCCAATCAGCTTGGCCGTTGGAAAAAGGAAGCTCTGGATAATTTTCATAATTTGTTCACAGATGGCAGCAAAGATACAAAAAAGATGAAGACTGAATATGAAACAAAAATAAATGACCTATATTCAGAAGTTGGCCGGCTTATGACGCAGCTTAACTGGCTTAAAAAAAAATCTGGCATCAAGATTGAATAGAAAGGAACGAATTGTAATGGTGGAATGGGGAGAAGCTGAACTACCTATTAAGTAATTTTATATATTTAAATTACTATATAAGTAATATATTTTAACTAAGTACCGTTCCAGATAAGTTCGTATCCATTTCTAAAACCTGTCCCTGGCCGGACTCTTCCGGAAAAGATATGATCCTGTTACGTGGCAAACTGGTTTTACAGACGTTTAATATTTTGCGTTTATATAATTTATAACTCTCTTTTAATACGGCATATCTTTTCCTCCAGAGCCCGGCCAGGGACAGGAGCGTGTTCCATATTTTTTTGGTACCAATTTACCTGTTGCGGTACTAAGGGCTTTTATTACCTAGAGATTATAATATTTAGAGGATATTTTATAAATAGTAAAGAATTTATAGAGGTTTTAATAATAAATCGTCTTTACAGAGGTTTTATACATTATGCTTATTCAAGATCTCAAGCCAAATTCTATAGTC
>CAYSLJ010000127.1:0-18873 GCA_964431735.1 uncultured Synergistia bacterium
TAACGCGTGACGGGAGGATGCAATTTATTACATGCTCATGCTCAGGTCAGTAATAGAATTTAAGTGACTAGCATATCGTTTCATTAAAACATTTACATTTGAATAATATAAAAGACATTGATTTATTTGGATTATTTACACATTCTATATATAAGTATTTTTGCAAAACGTTATACTAGTGAGTGGTGAGTAGAATATGGCAATGTCAATCACTACTCACTAGTCTTAAGTATTTCTCTTGCTTCTCCGGAGAAATCACCTTCAGGACAGGCATCAAGGTAGTTATTTAAATACCTTTTTGCATCATCCCAGTTCCCTGATAAATTATAGGCTTTGCCAATCCAGAAATAAATCTCACGATTTTTAAATTCTTTAAATTCCAGAGCATGTTGAAATTCAACTATGGAACCGGGAACATTTCCTCTGTTAAGAAGTTCTTTTCCTCTTGTAAAATGCCATTCTGCTATTAAGATTCTTCCGAAAAACATATATAACACAGCAAGTATAATAAAAATAGCAATAATATTACATAAAATAATAACAGATTTACCGGGTTTTCCGTTATTCTCATCTGCAATCTGTATCTGTTTTAATCTCTCTTCCAGAGGCAGTAAATCAATATCTTTATTCTTATTAACAGAGGAAACTGCAGAACTATATTTCTTATGGAAATCATTAAGCTCCGTATCTTCTCCACGGGATTTGACCTTCAAAGGTTTCTTGAAATCCTCTTCCTTTTCTCCGTCATCATCTGAATATTCCTCACCGGCCATATCTTCTGCTTCTGTTTCAACATAACTATCCTTATTTATAAGTGACATGACAGGTATTTGCTCTTCCCGGGGCGATATATATTCGTGAAGTTTTTTTTCCTTTATAAAAGCTTCTCTCTTTTTACCGGCATCTCTTTCTTCTTCATAATCAATCCGTATAAAATCTTTTTCTCTCTTTTTACGCTTCCATAGTTCTTCTGTATAATCCCCATATGTAAAATCTTTCTCTTCCCTATCTTCACTGTTACGTCTTTCTTCTGTATAATCCCCATATGTAAAATCTTTCTCTTCTCTATCTTTAAAGGATTTCTCTTCTTTATAATCAGATGATTCCATATTTTTTTTCTCTTCCGTCTCTTCAAGCGGTTTTTCCTTTTTATAATCATCTCTTTCTATAAAGTGAGGTTCAATTATGATGTTTCTGGCTGCCTCTCTATTTTCTCTGTCTTTATCGGGAAGTTCATTTTTCAGTGCAGGAAAAGATTTTGCACGTTCAAGTAGATTTGATTTTGGCCTCAGTAAACCTTTTTTAACCGGTCTTTGATTTCCCTCTATTCCCCATGTGGCGACTTCAGATATAGCCTGTAGAATTTCTTCATCTTTCCTATGATATGTATGAGATGACATTTTCCCTTTAAAAATCTCCCTCCCTGCCAGAAAGTGTTCAAAATCTTCCTTCAATGCATATACAGTCTGATAACGTTCATCAGGATTTAAGCTGAGTGATTTCATTATGATAAAGTCCAGTTCATCGTTTATATTTTCATTTAATTCAGACGGTTTTTCTAATTGTTCTCTACCTGATATACGTTCTCTTGCATCCAGGGGGAACGATTCCGTAAGGATAAAATAAATAGTGGCGCCAAGGGAATAAACATCAGATACTCTGGTAATATCCTGTTTATCATAATGTTCCGGTGAAGAAAAATAGGGAGGAACATTGTAAGAAATATGTAATGATTTAATATTCAGGCCTGCATATCTTGAAAGTCCGAAATCAACAAGCCATGGCTCTCCAAATTTGTCTATAATTATATGTCCCGGTTTTAAGTCCTTAAAAATAAAATCATTACTGTGAAGATAACTCAGAGAATTGCATATTTTTATAGCCCATGAAACAACTTTTTGGACCGGGAAAAAACCTCTTGATTTTTCACATAGAGAATCCAGATTATCTCCTTTTATATATTCCATGAGAAAATAATAGGTACCATCAAAAGGAATAAAATCAAAAAATTTCGTTAATCCATCACAGGAGAAATTCATAAGCATTTCTCCTGTAGAAGAAATTTCATTGATAATCTTCTGAACTTTAGGAGATGCAGAGTAATAAGGTAATATCAATTCTTTAATAACGTAAAGGCCGCCGGCAGAAAGGTCTTCTACAAGATAGACACTGCCTCCCTCTTCTCCGCCAAGTCTTTCTATAACATTATAAATAGATGTTATTTCATCGGGAAGATTCATTGCTTTTACTCCGGATATGCTTCAGAACATGAAACTATAAAAATTTTTCATTATTCCTCAACTCTTTTACCAGTTCTTCCAGAAACTCATATTCTCTTTCTTCTATATGACTTCCATCAATTTCAAGTTTTTCTATCAATGCACCTGCTATACTTTTTGCAATAGCTTTCCGGGCATTTATGTCAAGTTCTTCATTTCTTAAAATTAATTCTCTTATAAGAGTATATTCATGTTCCGTTATTTTTTCAAGATACGATAGATTTATACCGTTACTACACTCTTCATGACTGTTCAGAACAGGAGGTGTTATGTCGGCATATTCCTTTATAACCATAGTTCCTGCAACAATATCGCCGAGTCTCTTTTTATTTTTACACAGAACTATTGAAATAATACCTGCAAAATAGTAAAATGGTATAAAATCGACTATTCTTATTAAATTACGTATAAAAGACGAAGTAACTTCAACAGGAAATCCTCCGTCTCTTATAACCTTTATAGAGGTCATTTTTTTTCCCGGAGTTTTTCCATTCCACAGGAGCTCAAAAAATATATGATAACCGGAAAAACCGAGTATAAAGAGGAGGATAAATAAAAAACCTGTTATCCATGAAGCAAAAAGTTGCCCCTCTTTTCCCCGGGAAAAAAATTCCATAAGACTCATAAGGACTATTACAGGTAATATTAAAAATATTTGAATTATGGTATCAATCAATATTGCTATAAAACGGGACCCAAGATCGGCAGGTTCAAGTTCAATTTCAACTGCTTCCGGTGTTAATACGGTAATACTGTTTTCTTTCAAGTAATTCTATCTCCTTAAATGGAGGGATAAATAATGAAAATAGATCAATTTATAGAACAGAAACAAACTTCCTGGAACCGCCTGTCAGAGCTTGTTAAACTGGCAGAACAAAGAGGATTAAAAAAATTCAACAGAAAAAATCTTTTAGAATTAGGAAGACTTTACCGGCAGGCCAGTTCCGATCTATCCTACACAAAGTCCTCTTTTAAAGACAAAAAAATAATTAATTATTTAAATCAGCTCGTAGCCAGAGCACACAGCCAGATTTATTTACCAGAACCCTTTCATACAGGGCATATAATATATTTTTATCGATACACCTTTCCTGATTTATTTCGACAGAGCTTTTATTATATCCTTTTATCGTCCATGATATTTGTTCTATCGTCAATATTTTCCTATGTAACTGTCAAAACTGATATATCTACAGCAAAAATGTTTTTATCTGAAGATATAGTCATTCCAGTCGAAGAATCTTTAAAACAGAAGCAGATAGGAGCAAAATTTCCTGATTCTATGGGGCCAGAATTATCGAGTAAAATAATGACAAACAATATATCTGTAGGCTTTAAAGCATTTGCTTTCGGTATAACTGCCGGAGTGGGAACTGTATATGTATTGCTCTTCAATGGTTTTATGCTTGGAAGTCTTGCAGCCATATTCAATAACTACCATTATGACATAGAATTCTGGGCTCTTATACTTCCCCATGGCATAACAGAACTTCTGGCAATATTTATAAGTGGCGGGGCAGGATTAATTCTTGCAGATGCCATATTTAATCCGAAAGACCTGACAAGAATAGATGCTATGAAATTAAACGGTCAGAAAGCTATAAAATTGATTTTAGGTGTAATACCTATGTTTATAGTAGCAGGCATAATCGAAGGTTTTATTACACCTCTGGATATATCACCTTATATAAAATTGATTTTTGCTATATTTACAGGTCTTTTGCTTATTTTGTATTTTTCACCGATAAAATGGCACAAAATAAAGAAAAAATGAAATCATTTCAGTAATATCTTTCAGGGCACGATAATTTTTCACCCTTATTTCTTCAATACGGGCAATATATGTCCTATTAATTTCACTCATTACTTATCACCTCTTAAAATATTCATCCCTGCATATTCACAACCTTGCTTTAGACTTAATCTTTAAGTATTCATTTATTACCCTTACGGAAAGTTCGGTAGGAATGGCATCTAACGTACAGACTCCCTTTTTCTCCATAATTGTAAGAGCTTTTTTCCTCTCCCATAACACATGGTGACCTATGGCCTTTTCATAAACCTCTTTTGACGAAATGCAGTCTCTCGCGGCAATGTCTTTTATGACAGGATCGGTTATTGTGACACAAAAAGGTATATGATGTGGAAAGAGTAAAGGGAAATATTTCAAAAGTTCTCCCGAACTGTCTTTATCTATAACATCTGTAAAGAGAAAAACAAGGCTTCTTTTTCTGGATCTGATTCCGAGAAATTTAAAACAAGCGTGATAATTAGGCTCTACAAAACCTGGCTCAACTTCATAAAGAGTCTCAAGGAGCATATGAAGGTGTTTTTTACCTTTTCCGGGAGTAACATAAGATTTTATATCATGTCCGAATACCATAAGTCCCGCATTGTCTCCCCTGAGGTTACAGACATAACAGAGCATAAGGGCGGCATTTACCGCATAATCAAATTTTGCCATCTCCCCTGCCATAGCGGTCATAAGCCTTCCAGAATCTATTAAAATCATAATATTCTGACTTTTTTCCACATCATACTGGTTCACTATAAGATGTCCACGTCTGGCAGAGGCTTTCCAGTTAATAGATCTGTATTCGTCATCTGTCATATATTCGCGGAGACTCTCAAACTCCATACCCTGGCCCATGAGCCTTACAGGTTTTATGCCGCTTCTCTGAAGATGTCCCTTTATGGCCATTAACTGGTACCGGGATATATTTCGAAGGTCAGGATACACCCGTATTTCCTGTTTCTGTTCTATTGAAATTCTTCTTCCCATTAGCCCGAGAAAACTGTATGCACGTATATGAATATGGCCGAAACTGTATTTACCTCTCTTAAAAGGAATCAGAAAATACTCTATTTCACGACTCTCTCCCGGTGACATGGTAACAGTAAAAATTCTTTTTCTGTCAGATTTAAACTGAAATGGGTAATCATCTTTAAGCTCTAAAGTAAGAGAAAAAAAACCTCTGTTTACCAGGGAAATTTTAACGGAATTTTTAACTCCTATGGAAAAATTATCTTCTTTGATACGGTTTATACTTATAAAATGAGGGGAAATCAAAAAATAATCCACAGTGGCCATGGTAAAAACTATCAGATTATAGACCAGAAAAATCATAAAAGGTTCTACCCATAAGCCGCCTGCAATGAGGGGAACTATGCCGGCACATATAAGGAATATAAATCTCTTTGAAGGGATAAAATTTATTTTCATTAATATCTCCTGTAATCGTAATGCGTTATAATCGTGACGCGTGACGCGTGACGCGTGACGCGTGGTTCGTGATGCGTGCGTATTTAATCCCAGGGCGTTTGATGAAACTCCCCTACTCACGACTCACTATTCACTTTTCACTACTCACTTCTCACTTTTCACTTCTCACTTTTCACTTTTCACCACTCATCTCGGCACTTCAATACCTTCCAGTATATTTAAAATAATATCATCGGCAGAAATTCCTTCTATTTCCGCTTCACTCCTCAGGACAAGCCTGTGGCGTAACACGGGACAGACCAGATATTTCACATCATCAGGTATGACAAAATCCCTTCCCTTTAAAGCGGCAAGTGCTTTTGAAGCAAGTAATAACATAACGGACGCTCTGGGGCTTGCTCCAAGGATAAGATTTACTGTTTCCCTGGTACGGCCAGTAATCTTTATTATATAGTCAAAAATATTCTCTTCTACTTTTACCTTCTGTACCTCTGTTCTGCACTCAAGAATCCTGGTGCTATCTGCCAGTGTTTTAATATTCAGTCTGTCAAATCTGTGGGGATTAAACCCTCTGTGATGGTTCTGTAAAATCTGGTTTTCTTCTTTTTCCGAAGGATATTTAATATTTACCTTCAGGAGAAATCTGTCTAACTGCGCCTCAGGTAAAGGATAAGTTCCTTCATATTCTACTGGATTCTGAGTGGCAAGAACCATAAAAACAGACGGAAGTTCAATAGTTTCTCCTTCGATGGTAACCTGCCGTTCTTCCATGGCTTCAAGAAGTGCTGCCTGAGTCTTTGGAGGAGTTCTGTTTATCTCATCTGCAAGGAGGAAATTTGTAAATACAGGGCCCTTCTTCAGATAAAAATCACTTTTTGCAGGATTGAACACATGGGTTCCGGAAATATCTCCCGGCATTAAATCTGGAGTAAACTGTATTCTTTTAAAATCACAGTCAATCGCAGCAGACAGAGTCTTCATAATAAGTGTTTTCGCCACTCCCGGCACGCCTTCAAGCAAAACATGGCCTTCCGTAAGAAGAGCCACATAGAGAAGTTCTATAACCTCTTCCTGACCAACTATAATTTTAGATATTTCCTCTGTTACAGGAGTAAATACATCTTTTACGGACATTTAATCAAGATCCTTTCTATAATTATCATAATTGCGTGACGCGTGACGGGTGGTTTCGTGATGCGTAATGGGTGATGCGTATTTTCACCGGGTACCGGGCGAACACTGTTCACCCCTGCTACTCATTTTTCACTCTTCACCCTTCACTTTTCACTAAAAAATCCCTTTCTATATTTTTTCATTTCCTTATACCAGTTAAATAATTCTTTCTCACTCATGGTGCCGCTTTCAGAAGAGGCTAATTTTATAAGTTCCACAAGAGGCCCGGAAGGAAGGCCTGTTCTTTCCGAAACCTTTCTGGCAATTTCATTATAATCTTCATGGTTCTTAATAGCCAGTTTTTTTACAATATCCCTTTTGAAAGACGAATAGAGTTCGCCGGCAATTTCTCTTCTTCCTTCTGCTCTTCTGAAAAGGTTTGCCATGGATAGAACAAAATCCGACTGATGGGGTACTGAAGGTTTTACAGATAAAGGAACAGGCAAGCCAAATCTCAGACTTCTGGCAAATAAAAAAATAAAAATAGCAAGAAAAAGCTGAAGTAATATAACCTTCATATAGACAGGCATCCATGTGCTGAGTGTTTCTTTTCTGTCATAAGTAACAGCACCATAACCATGATGATATTCATCGAAATATATATTACTGTCTTTACCTCCATAGCTGTTCACTATACTTACCAGTAGTACGGAATTATCCAGATTTCCTATGGATTTATTTGAAATCAATGTGTTATCTGTTATAAATACTGCATTCCCTTTGCCTTCAGGACATGTTACCATGAACGGTCCTGTATCATCGCCGAAATATTCTACCATACCGTCTGTAAAACCATCAAGCCTGGACATAGATGTAAACTTCACATCAGTCACTCCGGAAACAGGGCCTGCAGAATGTAACGGTTGAAATACACCGGAAGATCTACCTTCTTTCACTTTCATATTCCATTTTTTATAGACACTGTTATCATATTCAGACAAAAACACAAGAGTATTACTATTGGAAAGCCATTGTTTCAGATCAAAAATTTCTCTTTCACTGAGGTCATAATCAGGTTCTATTATAAGTAATACTCCTTCTGGAAGACTATCTATACCTTTCTCATAACGTGATACACTGAAACCAAGTTCCGATAAAAGCATAAATGCTCCTTTTGTCCCTTCCTGCCCTGTACTGTAAGAAGAAAAATCCACCTTTTTCTTCGGAAAAAGAGACAGGATAATTATAAGGAAAATAAAGAAAATAATAAAAAATATAACAGGTAAAATATAGTACCATTTAAATTTCATATATCTCTAAATCTTTCATTACGAGTCTTCTTAAATTTCATATATCTCTAAATCTTTCATTACGAGTCTTCTTAAATTTCATATATCTCTAAATCTTTCTCATACAGTCTTTAAACAGTTCAAAAGCTTCCCTGTATTCTTCCCCGGAACAGTCTTCAATGCCGTACCATTTTCTATCATATATATTGCAAAAAGTTTCAAAGACTTCAGAGATTTTTTTCATAGAGTCTTTTTTCATTATCTTTATATATTCCATATTGGTTTTTGTGCCATTAAACTCAATAATATCTTTTCTATCAAGATTTAATAAAAGACAATAGAGGAGTCCCTGAAGAGCAAACCTGTAATTACCTTCTGCCGAAAGTTCAATGGCTTTTTTCTCCCATAAGAGAGCATCTGATTTTTTTGAATAAAACGTACCTTTATAACCTTCCATAACTGTGTCGGCAAATCGTCGCTTCAGTGATATAATCAGAAATCCCGTTATTGATGAAACTGTTACAGAAGCAAAAGCAAGTATTATATAAATTATAGTTCTATATCTGCTATTATCGTTATCCAGCTTCATAATCTCTAAAAGCTCTTTTATGAAAGATATGGATAAAAGCCATCTCACAAATCTGTCTTTCAAAGCATAAATATCAAAATATTGAAACTGTCTCTGTAGCAGTATGGCTCTTATCCTTTTTTTTATATTATCTTTATTTACTGTCATGTCTTCCGGTGGTAAGTTCATTAAAGCATAAAGTCTGTTTTTAACTCTTCTCAGTAATAGCAGTTTTTCTTCTTTTTTTTCAATTGTTTTAAACAGATTTGCTTCACGGATCATCCAGGAATTATTGATATTTCTTTTTTTTATAAGAGGGGGAGGGAAAAATTTTTCTAAATTCATATGCCAGGTTTTTCCATCTTTTATATCTTTCTCTGCGGCAGAAATATGTTCAATGGCTTTTCTTACGTCTTTATAATAATCGTCTCTTTCCACAGCCCCTGTCAGAGAGAGCATACATATAATAAAGAACAGAATAATGTTAATGTTTAAATGTCTCATATGCCATAAGTTCAAGGTCATAACCTTCTTTTCTGAAACGAATATTATAATAAACAAGGGTATTACATGTAAAAAGAAGAGGCACCAGAATTATTGCCAGTATCTGAGGAACCAGTTGTATAAAAAACTGTATTAAAGGATTGCTGTATGCCATATAGAGAGACAGAAAAGCAAAAGGTACGGAAAAAGCCCCCTGTATAACCTGGACAAGCAATCCTGCAAGCAAAGGCACACCTATGGCTTTCAGAGGATCTTTTGCTACAAGTATTACAGCTCTTCTGAAAGATTGAAAAAAAGCATAATCTTCCAGAATTACAGCAGGTGCTATAAAATTAGATAAAAATAAAATAACTGTCACTATAGTCATAAGTATAAAGAAAAAAAACAAAAAAATAAGGAGAAATATAACCTTCATAGTACTATCTTTAAAGGAAATAAAAGCAATAAACAACAGAATTGCAGGCAATAAAAATAAAAATATAATAAATCCGTAAAGAATCATCGTAAGAATAAACCTTAATAATTTTTTATTTTTTAACAGTTCTGTAAATGTTCCGTATATGGAAGTACGGCGAGCGAAAATAATATCGGAAATTATACTGATAGTAAGAGCCTGAGAGATATTGAACATAATAAACCACAGAGGCAGTATAACAAGACATGTGATAGCTATAAAAATCCAGAGTAATTCCCTGTCATATCCGAGATATAAAAAAGCAAGATAAAGGGTTATAAATAATATATAAGGAATATAACCGGCAATATTAACGGTACATAAAATTTTAAAATTATTTCTATAAATAGAAATTGACCGATCCAGTATATCTGCAACAGTTAAAGGAGGAAACATAAAGGTATCCTGTCAGAATTCAGTTGAATTCAATTTCTAATCAATATTTAAAGAAGAAATAATTCTGGTAATTATATCTATTTCTTTAATGCCTACAGAGCTTATATCATCAGAATGTTCTTTTGAGGCAGAAGCTATGCCATGCATACCTGATGCAAGGATAGATTTAACTTTTATCTTTGTATCTCTGTCCAGTAAGGCAAGACGGTAATTAACCAGTTCACATACATCGTCAACATAAGAAAAAGCATCTTTTTCGAATTTACGTGTAACATGTTCAAAAAATCCTTCCGGTCCTTCTATATCAGACAAATGAAGGGCATCTCTTAACCGGTTCTCATATTCATCCATTGCCATAGATTCTTGAAGTGAAACCCTTGTGTCAGCAGCTCCGACCAGAAGCATTGGCAGTGTTAAAACCTGAAGAAAATGTTCTTCTTCCAGTTTAAAATCGGATATTTTTTTAAGATATTCATCTCTTCTCATTATGTCTATCTCCTATTCAACGCCTCCAGGGCTTCTTCTCTACTATGTTTGGCTTCCATATAATCGGGGTCAATTTCAAGAGCTCTATCATAACATTCAATAGCTTCTTCATATCTTCCCATTATGTATAAATTATATCCTTTCATATGCCATGCATATGTAAATGCCGGGTCAATCTCCAGGGCATTATCAAAATATTGAAGTGCTTTTTTATATTTACCTGTTTTATGGCAGGCATATCCTTTGCCATTCAATGCATTTGTAAAAGAAGGATTTACATCCAGTATTCTGTTAAAACATTTAATAGCTTCTTTATATCTTCCAAGGTTATTCAATGACCAGCCTTTATTGCTGAGAAGCTCTACATCGCCCTGTTTTAATTTTAAAGCCTCATCGTAAGAAGCAATGGCTTCTTCGTATCTCCCCAGTTTATCCAGAGCCCATCCCTTATTAATCCACACTTCCACATCTTTGCTGTTAATCTTCAGTATTCTGTCAAGAGAGTCGATCATTTCTTCATATTTTCCCAGCATAGTCAGAGCCCATCCCCTGTTAAACCAGCTTTCAGTATCATCAGGTTTTATCTGTAAGATTTTATCATAACATGGAACTATTTCCTCATATTTTCCGAGTTTTTCAAGGGTCAATATTTTATTATTCAATGCCTCCATATCCGATGGTTCTATTTCAAGGGCTTTATCAAAACATATCAATGCATCATCATATTCCAGAAGATAATACAGGGCAAGTCCCTTATTATTCCACGGGTTGGTATATTTATGTTTCGGATCTAGAGCTTTTCTGTAGGATTTAAAAGCTTCCCTTCTTTCGCCTGTACCGGACATTTCATGTCTTTTTATATACCATTGATAGGAATTATCTGGATCGAGTTTTAAAGCTTTATGATAACATTTTATAGCTTCTTCGTATCTGCCTAGAGCCTTAAGGGCATTCCCTTTTAATTTCAGTGTTTTTATATCTTTCGGGTCAATTTTAAGAATTTTACTGTAACATATGACTGCCGATTTATATTTACCTCTTGCTTTCATGGCATTTCCTTTCATTTTCAATGCCTGTATATCAAGAGGGTCAAGTTCAAGTGCTTTATTATAGCATATTATAGCTTCTCTATATTTCCCTCTGGCTTTCAGAGAGTTACCTTTTTCTTTCCATGTCTTTTTGTCTTCCGGATCAATCTTTAAAGCCTCTGTATAACATTTTATGGCTTCTATATATTTGCCCTGATGTTTCAGAGCTTTAGCTTTATTTTTCCATGTTTTCCCGTCTTTTGGCTCAATCTTTAAAGCCTTTGTATAGTATTGAATAGCTTCTTTATATTTACCCTGATCTTCAAAGGTTTTAGCTTTTATCTTCCAGCTTCTGGCTTCTTTGAGGCTTTTTTTCATAGAAGGACTCCTTTTGCAATCGTAACGCGTGACGCGTAACGCGTGACGCGAGGAAGATTATGAAATATATAAAAAGCTATTCTGAAATTCTCTGAAAAATCCTGCTAAAGGTGAAACTTTATATCAATTCATTCTCAGGTGGTTCACTTTTTCCATGTTTTAATTTATAATTATAGATTAAAGTAAAAAGTGAAAAGTAAAAAAAGGAGTGAAAAATTATGAAAATTATAATGAATTTTCTAATAGCAGTAATAATATTTACTGTCCTTTCGGCTCATATCAGAGGAGCACAGTATATCAATCTTGCTGTCGTAAATTTTTACAGTGAGAAAAGTACAGGCCAGGGATTTTCCGAAACACTTACCGAAAAACTTGCAACACTGCAACATATAAATGTCATACAGAGGGAAGCTCTGAGACCTGTGATGGAAGAAATGGGCATTTCACCGGGGCAGAAACTCGATCTGTCCAGAGGTCAGTCACTGGGAAAAACTATCGGTGCCGACTATCTTCTTTCAGGGACATTGAAAGAAAAAGAAAATAAAATAACTGTTATATATCAGCTTTTTGATGTCAATAAAGGCACAGTAGTAGCAGAAGAAGCAGTAAGCGGGAAAAAAGAGAACCTTTTTGAGCTTCAGGGGGACATATCGGTAAAAGTTGCAAAATATTTTAAAAGTCCCGTCACATCAGAGACAAAAGAAAAACTTTATTTTATGCCTGTAAAAAGCATGGAGAGTTTTGACAGGTTTTCCAGAGGACTCCAGTTATACGAAGGAAACCGTATAGACGAAGCTTACAGTTTCTTTTTAAACTCCGTTAAAAGCGATACTGCTTTTCTTGATGCCCACAGATATTTTGAATACACTGCAAGGAAAACGGGAAAACTCGATGATTTTATAAAAACCTATGAAAAAATGCTTGCTTCCGATCCTGAGAATGCAGTTTTACTCAATTACCTGGGCAATGCCTATCTGGATAAAGGCAATTTTACTGAAGCGGAAAATCTCTACAAGAAATCTATAGGAATAGAACCGGCTTTCGGAAATCCCCACAACAATCTTGCCACCATATATGTAATGGGGCAGAAATATAAAGAAGGGCTCGAAGAATTCCAGAAAGCTCTCAAATATTCTGACAGAAAGGCTCCCATATTTTATAATACAGGTCTCTGTTATATAAATATGGGAGATAAAGATAAGGCAAAGGAATATTTCATGAAAGCCCTTGAAATAGACAGAAAAAATCCTGATTTCATTGCGGCAAGATATTATATCTACGGCGTAAAAGTCCTCGTTACTTCAAGAGAAAAACATGTTCCTGGCGAGGTTTTCGGAGAAATTCTTCTTAACTCTGAGCCGGTATTTGAAATTCAGACATCGGTAGGAGGATTTTCTCCTTCCACAAGGGCAGCTATAATAGCAGGAAGGCTGGAAAATATGATCTCAGGAGGGTTAAAACCTGTTGAAATTGAAATCGGAAAAATGAAAAATGAAACAGTCCTTCAAACTGCAGGAGGGCAACTTATCATGACTTTCACTAAAAAAATGGCGGAAAGAGAAGGGGCAACACCGGAAAAACTGGCAAAGGCCAAAATGGAAACACTAAAAAAAATACTCACTTCCGCCACATCTGTGTCCTATTCAGAAGGAGGATTTGTCCTTCAGGGACAGAGTGAAAAAATAAAAGACATGAAAGGCATTTCAACAGAAGCTACATATCTTCACAGAGGTGATGCATTCTACAGTGAAGGTAAGATAGATAAAGCAGCGGAAGAGTATAAAAAAGCCCTGGAAGTCAATTCCTCATTCTCACCTGCTTATTTCTGTATGGGAATCATTTATTTCGAACAGAAAGATTATAAAAATGCCATAAGTAATTTCAGTAATGCCATAAAATACAATGATAAGAACATTGATGCCTGTATATGGCTCGGAAAAAGTTATAAAGAATCAGGGGATGTGAAACAAGCAAAGGAATTTTTCACGAAGGCTCTGAAGTTAGATCCAGGTAATAAAGAGGTCAAGTGGTATATGGAAAAAATTTAGTATCGTGACGCGTAACGCGTGACGCGTGACGGGTTTATGAACCCACGCATCACGCATCACGCATTACGCTTTAGAGGTGTCTTATATGAAAATATTCAGTTATATTATCTTTCTGCTTCTGGCTGTGTCTATAGTGAAAGCTTCAGAAACGGATCTTTTAACATTTATAGAAAATAAAAATTCCGATCTGTTTATAGAGATGAAAACGGACAGGCCTCAGAATACAGTAATAGAAGGAGAAGATATTGTCTATTATATTGCTGCGAATAAAGACTGTTACCTTACAGTTATAAGGGTAAACACATCAGGCAAATGGGATATAATATTTCCCAATAAATCCCATCAGGGTTTTCAGTCTCTGGAAGGGTCAAAATATGAAATCCCCGGGTTTAATATGGAAAAAATTACCCTTAAAGGCCCGGCAGGGACAGAAACGATTAAAGCCATAGCGACTGTAAACGAAGATTTATTTAACAGAATTATAGAAATTTCCCCGTCAGAAAATTTTACACATATAAAATCACCTGAAGATTTTGTCAAAAAGCTTTCAGGGGAACTGAATAAACTCAAAAAACATGAATGGGCAACTGCAGAAATGGAAATTACCGTAGAGGGGAAAGCTCCGACAACTCCATCCGTAACGGGAACACCATACGTAAATCTGGAACTGCAGAATATTGTAAAACATGACTACAGCACTGAATATTACACACAGGGTGCTTCTTTCTATGAAGAAGGTAAATATGACGATGCCATAAAATCCTTTAAAAAAGCAATAAAAGAGTGTCCCAATCTCGCCTACGGATATTATTCCATAGGATTATCTTACCAGGCTAAGGGAGCCTTTAAAGAAGCAATTGACTGGTATAAAAAATGTATAAATCACGGGATAAAAGAAAAGGATTCCTTTCTGAGGGTAGGAGAAATCTATGATCAACTGAAAGATAAAAAAGAAGCTTATCTAAGATATAAAAAAGTGCTCAGACTGACGGAAGGTTTCCAGGAGATCAACAGAATAAATCCTTCCGATACGGGTAAAGAGAAAATCTATAATATGGAAACCCTCTGCAGTAAACATGCAGATGATAAAAAATCCAGAATGGAACTGGCAGTAATCTACGAAAAACTCGGTAACTACAGAGCAGGATGTTATCATTTAAAATATCTCTTAAAACAGGCCCTGCCTCTTTACACGCCTTATTCTATGGAAAAAGATAAACCTGCCATAGAAAAACCTGTTATAGAAGAACCTCCCGTAACGGTTGATTATTACAATTATTATGAACCTTATATAGAACCTTACAGACCGCCGCCGCCGCCGCCGGCACAGGAATCTCCTCCGAAATTTATTTATGTTGACGATTGATCACTGATGGCACGGATTACACGGAGATTACGGATTTTTTCAATCCGTGTTATCCGTGTAATCCGTTTAATCAGTGATCAAAAAAGAAGAGATAGGCAGCTATTACTTTCTTCATAAGTAAAGACCCGTCATATCCTTCAAATTCCAGATAAATAGATCCATTTTTTCTCACATAACCATTGTTATCTATTTCATAGAGAATAGAGCCGTTACTGCGCAGATAATTCCCGTCTATTTCTCCTATGATAGAACCGTTCTTACGGATATAATCTCCATCTATTTCTCCCACAATAGAACCGGATTTCCTGACATATTCTCCATCAAATTCACCTGCTATGGAGCCATTTATCCTTATATAAGGGTCAGACCAGGAGGCCACAATAGAACCGTTTTGCCTGATATAATCGTCTGCAAGGACATAGCCGGATAGAAAGAGTAATAAAAAACCTGTAAGAAACAGATTAAATACATTTTTTTTATTCATGAAAAACATCATAATCCCCCTTCCTTTATAAAATCAAATCATCCCGTCACTCATTACGATTTTCATATAATCTAAAATCATGTTATAATATAAACTATATAATAAAAATGCTAAAAGGTCAATTATTTCAGAGTGATAAGTAAGAGTAATTCCACTCACTGCTCACCACTCACCATTCACAAAAAAACGGGGGATTCTATATGTTCAAAACATTTCTTATTTTCTTTCTTATCATATCATTATTCTCTACTTTCGCTATGGCAGAAGACGAAAATTCTTCAGAAATAACAGTTCTGGATCTAGGGAATATAAAAGGAACTGTTACTGAAGTGACGGATAATAAAGTAAAAATCGATGTAGGCACAAAACATGGCCTTCACAGTGATAAAGATAAAGGAAAATTCTTTACAGTAGAAAGACAGAATATTCCTGTGGCAAGACTCAAAGCGGAAGAGATAGGAGAAAATCTTTCGACTGCTGAAATTCAGGAAGTAATTAAAGGAATAACCATTAAACCGGGGGACAGAATTACCAGTGAAATAAACATTCTGGATCAGGGAGATTTACTGTTTATGGATAACCCTTTCTGCGAATTCATAAGTAAAACACCTGTTGCAGGAGGAGATAAACTCATATGGACCATGGAAAAATTATCTTCCGATTTAATAGGAGAAAGCCATATGCTCACATGTTACGGCCATAATGAAGATATGGCAAAAGTATTGAGTGTAACATCATCCATATTCGGAGGTTTTCTTGGTAATATTGCAGGAAATGTGGCAGGTTCCGTGTGGGGTTCAAAAGATGAAAGCTTTGTCTATTTATTCAACGAAAAGGGAGAAAAAAAATGGGGTTCCGTAATAGACATGTGTATCTTTAAATTCTCCGAAGAAGAAGGGCTGTCATATTTATCTGAAAATGTAAAGATAAAACCTGAATATAAAATATACAGTGACAGAATATATTTCAATACGTTCAATGTGAGAAAAGGACTCCTGAAAGACGGAATCATGATAACAAGCGGCGTAGTGTTCGGACTCAATCTGGAAACAGGTAAGGAACTCTGGAGATTAAAAGATTCAGTATTCGGCTTTGATCCTGTTCTTTACGGCCTTATTTATGACAATTTCATAGATAAAATCTGTTATCTCTATTCTTCGAAATCAAGTCTTTACGCAATGAATCTTACAAACGGCGAATTCATATGGGAATTTCCAATGCATAACGAAGGTGTTGCAGAAGGAGTATTCGATGAAAAAGACGGATTTATCTATGCATCGGATAAAGACTCTTATTTCTACAAAGTAGATGCAAAAACAGGGAAAAGTCAGTGGGAAATTAAAACAGACTGCCCTGTTGCACAAGTATATCACAGGTCTGAAGAAAATACTCTTTACCTGTTCGACAGTAAATCTTCAGTCTATGGCATTGATAAAGCAAAAGGAATTTTGTTATGGAAATACATATCAGAAAATCCTTTTATGTCACAGAATTTTATGTCAGGAAATGTTATTTACACATTCAACAGTGATTCTATAACTGCTCTATCAAAAACAAAAGGTGAAAAAATCTGGAAAGTAGATATAAAGAATCCTTCTCCTGTTGATAAAAATATAACTGATGCCCTTTATGTAGTTTCTGAAGATCTTCTTTGTGCAATTGACACAGCAGGAGGAAACATCAAATGGAATTACAGGGCATCGGGCCAGATAAAAAAGATTTTACCTGTGAAAGATACTTTTTACGTACTGTCCGAACAGGGTGTGAGTGCCGTAGATATGTCAGGGAAAGAACTGTGGAAAAAAGAAGGCTTTTCGGAACCTGTCTATCTTGAAAAACAGAAATCAGACCTGGATCCTTACAGTATAAAACTCAGTAAGACTTCACCTGAAGACGAACTTATATTTATTGCAGGCTCTCATGGTTTCCTTGCCATAAACCCTTCCACTCATGACATTGTTTCAGAGAAAAATCTGGGAGAATCTCTTGTAAAAGTAACAGGTGACTCGAAAAATCTATATATGAATTCATTAAATCATATATGGGCCGTAGATATGAAAAAAGGTACCTTTATCTGGGACAGAGTCTTCAATGATGCAATAACATTCATGGCTTCACCGGGAGACGGTGAAATATATCTTGACAGAGGCATATTCGACAGAAAAAATACTATCAGTTCACAGTCGAAAAAACTGCTCGGACTGATGGCACGAGAAGAATTTTTTATTTTGAACAGAGAAACTGGAGAAATTGTGTCACAGGGAAAAGAAACAGTTTATCCCTATCTTGAAGTTCAGGCAATGAATAAAGCAGGAGAAAAGATAGAAGGAGTATACTTTTATTATAATAAGGGTTATTTATATACATTGAGAGGCAGGAAATAATACCATTTGGAAGGCATTTGATGACTTTTCGGATAGGTTCCCAATAGGCTAGTAAAGCGTAATGCGCATTTTTACTCATTACGCTTATTATTTATTATTCAATAATTAAAGCCCTTTGCATAAATCTATTTCTCTTTTTGCATCGGGAACCTTTTGATCGCCCGGTGCACGTTTTATAAACTCTTCAAAAGCATCTATGGCTTTATCATAGATGGCTCTTTTCTTATAAGACATGCCAAGACCGTAATAAGCTTCGGCATTTTTCGAATTTTTCTCTATGGCTTTAAGATAGTAAACTGTAGATTTCTTCCAGTCTTCTTTTACATAATAAGCACTTCCCAGATTTATACATGTTCTGTCATCCGAGGGGTCAATCTTTTCCGCCATGTGAAATTCCTTTATAGCTTCATCTATTTTTCCATGACCGGCATAGATGGCACCTGAATTATTATGACTCCCGGACAGTTCAGGAGCTTTTTTATATTCCCTGAGAGCATCCTCTATCAGTCCTTTTTTCCTGTAAATATGACCGAGTCCGAGATGAGCCTGTTGATTATCAGGATCCTTCTTAATTACTTTTTTATACTCTTCCATGGCATTCTGCAGTTTTTCCTGTTTTCTATAAGTATCTCCCATGAGAAGCACTGCTTCAATATTATCAGGATCGTCTTTCAAAATCTTTCCGAGAAGTTCCATTGCCTCTTTATATTTGCCTTTTTCATAATATTCCCTGGCAATAACTGTACCATTATCCGAAGGATTCATATAAGGAGTCAGAGTCATTACTGACACAGGAGAAGGATTCATATAAGGAGTCGGAGTCATTACTGACACAGGAGAAGGATTCATATAAGGAGTCGGAGTCATTACTGA
>CAYSLJ010000127.1:18973-20831 GCA_964431735.1 uncultured Synergistia bacterium
CACAGGATATAAAAAATGTTTCAATATAATAGTAGCTGCAATTGAGATTAAACCGCAGAAAAAAATCGGTATAACAAGCAAAAATATCGCCTTATTAAAATATTTCTTTCTGTCATGCAAAGGCATGGCAACAGTATTACCTGCAATCACCTCTTCAAGAGAAAGGGTACTTTCTGTTTCCTCAGGTTTTACAGGCAGATTACAGGATACAGAAGAAGAAACTATGGTTTTTTCATCATCTTCATCAACTTCCGAATCTGTGCCCTTTAGAACCTGAAGTTTTTCCGTTACCTCTTTTTTGAGATCCTCCGGCAAAGAAAGGTTTAACAATCTATTATAGTGTTCCGCAGCTTTATCCATAAAACCAAGCTTTTCACAGCATATGGCAACATGATAAAGAATTACATAATTCTCACTGTCATATTCAAGTGCTTTAAGATATTCAAAATTTGCATTAAAGAAATCACCGGCATGTTCGTAATTTTCTCCTTTAATAAGGTGTTCGTCTATTTTTTTACGGTTCTTCTTGCTCTCCCTTATACGAAGAAGCTCTTTTTTAAAATCTTCTATTGATTGATATCTGTCGGAAATTTTAATTTCTATAGATTTATTGATTATTCCGGCAAGGTCATGTGATACAGACGGTTTCATGTCTTCTACAGGAGGGAAATTAGGCCCCACTTCTTTCGGATGGACCTTTGTCAGAAGATGATATACTGTAACACCCAGGGAATAAATATCACTTCTCTTTTCTGCTTTTCCTGCCCATTGTTCAGGAGGAGCATAACCTTCAGTATAAAGGGCATATTTTGTCGTATCGGCTCCCGGCCCTGCAAAAACCTTTGCTATACCGAAATCTATAAGTTTTACATCTCCTTCCTCTGTTACCATGATATTGTCAGGCTTAATGTCCCTGAATAATATGGGCTCTGATCTGTTATGAAGATATTCAAGAACATCTGATATTGACAGAGCCCATTTTAGTATCTGTTCTTCGGAGAAAAACTCCTCTTTCGGAAGGTTCCGGAGCAGTTTCTTGAGAGTTTCCCCTTTTACATAATCCATGACCAGATATAATTTATTTTCTTCTATAAAGAAATCCGTTATTGCAGGTATACAGGGATGTTCCAGTTTGGAGAGTATTTCTGCTTCGATGCGAAAACTTCTTTCAACTACAGAAGTATCGGGGCTATCTCCCGACATTTCTTTTACAGCTCTGTATTTACCTGAAAGAGCCGTATCACGGGCAAGATAAACAACACCAAAACCTCCTCCTGCAATACCTCTTATTATTAAATAACGGTTATTCAGTATCTTCCCTATTGCAGGATAAGACACAATATCTTTAAGGCTTTTTTCACTTTTATATTCTAACTGAAGATAACCGCTTCCGTCTTCATAGAAAACATCTATTATAGCAGGAGAAGAAGGCCTTTTAGATAAGGTAGCGGCATGTTTACTCATTTCTTTAAACTCCACTACGGCAGTGTTATAAAGAGGATTTGATGTATCACCGGGGAGCTTTCTCAGAATAAATTTCTCACATCCCAAATTATCTTCAACCAGATAAACAGAGTCATATTCGTCATCATTTATAATATGTATAATATTGAATTTTTCAAATTTTTCTTTCACAGTTGTTTTCTCCTGTTATATTTATAGTTAGTTTCATAACAATTCATAATTACTGACCTGAGCATAAGCATGTAATAACAGTCTTCCTCCCGTCACGCGTTACGCGTCACGAGATCAGATATTTATTATTTATGCTCACCTCAGTAAGAAGGAGTGAAAGGAGTGAATACTGAATTACCTACGAATCAATTCGTAGGGTTCCTGTTTCATTGACCGTGCTTGC
>CAYSLJ010000128.1:0-20634 GCA_964431735.1 uncultured Synergistia bacterium
ACGCATCACGCATCACGCATCACGCATCACGCATTACGCATTACGCATCACGCATTACGCATCACGCGTCACGCGTCACGCGTCACGCGTCACGTCTTATATCGGTCACCACTAACAGACAGAATCAATATATTCTATGATAAAATCAGCCATTTTATCTACAACCCATGTGAAATGTTCTTCTTTTATTGAGGAAGGATTACAATCGGGAACAGGATTCATAAAATCTATAGCATAGGGAATGCCGTCTTTTATGGCAAATTCCACTGTATTCATATCATAACCGAGAACTCTGTTTATGTTGATAGAATCTTCTGTTATTTTATTTCTCAATTCGCCTCTTACAGGGTCAGGCAGAACAATATAATTTCTTTTAAGCGGATCATATCTTACAGGTAAAACATGTTTTTTCCCTATAACAAAGACTCTGATATAATCTTCAAAATCTATAAATTCCTGAAGTATCATGAGTCTGTCACCTGTAAGGTTATAATAATAAAGCAGTTCATCTATATTATTTATTCTGTAAATATTCTGCCATCCATGTCCGTCAACAGGTTTTAATATGGCGGGGAAACCTGTATAATCACACAATCCGTGCCAGTCAACAGGATAGGACAGGTTGTGCAAATCACCGGGGAGAAGGTCATGACACGGTGTTTTACAGGGTAACAGAACTGTTCTCGGTATGGAAATTCCCAGATTTTTTGCCAGAGTACTGCCGTAGAATTTATCATCATAAGAAAACAGGAAAGGATTATTTATTATATAAGCACCATTTAAAGAGGCATGTTTCAAGTAACTTCTTATAAATGGTACCATATGGGATATACGATCCACTATAACTTTATAATGACATATTTCTTCAATATACGGAGGTGAAAGAATTATAAATTCTGCTCTTATTACATCGGCTCTTTCATTGATAACATCAATAAGAGCTTCTGCATAAACCTCACTGGATGAAAAAATACCTGTTTTCAGTTTCATAGGATTTACTCAATCAGAAATTCAGAATAAAGAGGAAAATGATCCGATACTATGTCATTCAATACCACGGACTTTACAGGAATAAGATTTATACAAAATATGTAATCCAGTCTGAGAAAAGGAAATTCCGTGTTAAAAGTAGCCTTACCGTAAAGGCTATTGGCCATATAGCTGTCTGTGGCAAATCTGTTTAATTCCTTTATTAATTTAGATCCCGGAGGGGCATTGAGATCACCTCCGAAGATAACCGGGCCGTCAAGTTTTGATATATATTCCCTGAAAAATTTTACTTCTTCCATCTGTGTTTTCAGTATATATTGACCCCATTTTATCTGTTCTCCTGCACTGTTTCCTGCTGCCCTTCCGGCAATAAAACGAACAGATATGATATTCAGTCGCTTACCGTCCGGATTTATTACACAGTGGACAAAACTCCTGTGGCGATTATTTTTTATGCTTTCTATCGTATTACCACCCCATAGAGAAGCCTGGAAACTCGGGAATTCTACTTCTTTACAATCTATGAAAGGATATTTTGAAATAATTGCTGTTTCTTCCGGTTTGCCTGCGAAAAAATACCATGGTTTTAATTTATCTGTTACGTATTTGAGCTCTTCGTCTTTAATTACATTTTCCGATAAAAGAGTTACATCGGCATTAATCTCTTTAATTTTTTTAATAACTTTATCTGTTCCCCTGTGATAATATTGAACATTTAAAGCAAGTATCGAAAGTTTTCTACCATCTTTCCCTTTTCCATGATGTCTTATGATGGAAATATCTCCGTAAAATAAGAAAAATATTATATATGTAGTGAGCAGGACCAGGAAAAATTTTTTGTTTTTTATAATAAGACAGGCACATAAGGCAGGAATTACTAAAATTAAAAGCCAGGGGGCCTGAAAACAGTCAAGTCCGAAAAAAACGGAGGCAGGAGAAAAGAGTTCCAGGTGATCAAGGGAGCAAAGAAGAATAAACAGTAAAACTGCAGAACTGTAAAAATAAATAGTTGTCTTAAGAACTTTGCCGAAAAATTTCATAGTCTGTCCTTTACCAGTCTTGCCGCTGCATATTCCATCATTTCCTGTATATGCATTCTCCAGAAATTATTTGTGTGATTTCCGGGATATATTTGAAAATAATGGTTGATTTTTTTCTTATCCATAATGAGCTTTAATTTTATATTTTCCTCTATTGCTCCTCCCTCTTCTGTCCCTATAATAAAATAATAATCAGTTTCTTTAGATTTTTCAATAAGTTTATTTACGTTGAAAATTCTGCCTGTCCAGTTGCCTCTTCCCACAAGGTTTTTAATATCATGCATTGTTTTAAACATGTGAATATTGTATATGGCAGACATGCTGCATGCCACACGAAAATAATCATTATATTTCGTGGCAAGATAAAAGGAACCGAAACCTCCCATAGAGATACCTGCAAGACCTCTGCCTCCCTTATCATTCCTTACCCTGTAATGAGTTTCCACGTAAGGTATAAGTTCTTTTATTATATAATCTTCCATCTGCATATCTTTATGGAGGGGAGAGTTAATATACCATGCAGGAACCATTCTGCCGTCAAGGAGGAGATTGCCGTCGGGCCAGAGGAGGACTATGCCGTAAAGATCGGCCATTTTTCTTATTATATTCTGCTGTGTCCAGTCTGATTTACAGGTACCTCCATAACCATGAAGCAGCACCATGAGAGGAAGTTTTTCACCTTTTTCATGGTATCCTGAAGGAAGATATATTCTGAAAGGCACTTCTTTTTTCAGAGCCTGACTTTTCAGTGTGAGATCAAAGACCTGTCCTTTCAGATTGAGATCCAGGGGAATCCAGTATCCTTTCCCTTCATTATTATCGAACCTGCCGTTTTCAAAACGAAATCCATAGGTTATAACATCAGGGATTAAATTTTTATCAAAGGGGCCCACTGTTGCTTTATATAATTTTCCATCTCTTTCCATAGGTGACTTGTACTGAAAATTCTGAGGAAATGAGTTCCATCCGTTTATTCTCCACAGAAGGGTGGCTTTTTTCGTGGAATAAATAGTAATCGCATCATCGAAACATGGGTGAAGAGGACTGAATTTTCCATGATCTTTCCTTGATATTTTTACGGATTTTATGCTGTCCAGGGTTCCCACATCATTCTGGATAAATCGTTCCCCTTCCGGGTCATGAATCCAGTCTTCACCGTTTAAAAGAAATTTATATCCATAGCTTCCCTGTGGAAGATTCAGAGAAAGTTCCCACTGACATGTTTTTTTATTATATTTCATGGGATGGCTCTCTTTATTCCAGTCGTTGAAAGAGCCGGCAAGATGAACCTGAGTTAAGGAAGGATTTCCGTCATGATAATATTTGAATTTTATTTTCATAAAAATTTTCTCCAGTCTGTTTCGTGATATGTAAATCGTGACGCGTCACGCGTGAGCGTGACGCGTAGTTTCACCGGTACCGGGCGAACACAGGTGTTCTGGTCACTGGCCCCTGCTCACTTTTCAATTTTCACTATTCACTACTCACTACTCACTACTTTCAGAATTATCTATAATTATATAGGAAAATGCTTTTTCCTGCAGAAATAATAAGCAGGTATGATTTAAAGTCTCCGCGTAACGCGTCACGCGTTACGCGTCACGCGTCACGATCATCAAACATCACAATTTTACATAGGAGAATTATTATGTCAAACTTGAAATATATTTTCGTTTCCGGTGGTGTCATCTCCGGCCTGGGTAAAGGAGTTACTGTGGCATCTCTTGCAAATACCATAGAAGCAAGGGGATACTCCGTGTCACCGGTGAAGATAGATATGTATCTTAATATAGATGCAGGAATACTCAACCCGAAAGAACATGGAGAGGTTTTTGTTACAGATGACGGACTGGAAACAGATCAGGACATAGGAAATTATGAAAGATTTCTCGGTAAAAGCCTTTCCAGGAATAATTATATGACTACAGGCCAGGTCTATAAGAGTGTTATAGATAAAGAAAGAGCTTTCTACTACGGAGGAAAAACAGTAGAAGTAATACCCCATGTGACGGATGAGGTGATAAATCGCCTCAAATCTCTCGGAGAAGAACAGAAAGCAGATGTTGTTATTGCAGAAATGGGAGGAACTGTAGGGGAATATCAAAATGATATATTTTTCGAAGCATGCAGACTCTTAAAGCTGGAATACCCGGATGATGTCCTTCATATCCATGTTGCCTACCTGCCTGTTCCCAAATATCTGGGAGAAATGAAAACAAAGCCCATACAGCAGTCAGTCCGTCTGCTGAATGAAAGAGGTATAAGACCTGATTTTGTAGTGGGGAGATATGAAGGTGCCAGAACACTTGATGAAGGAAGAAAAAAGAAAATAGCCCTTTACTGCAATGTAACATTTGAAGATGTCATAGCAAATCCCAATGTAAGCAGTATTTATGAAATTCCTCTCTTATTTGAAGAACAGAGATTTGCGGAAAAAGTCCTTTATAAATTAAAATTAAGCCCTTTCACAAGTGTAAATATTACCAGATGGACAGAACTGTTCGATAAAATAAGATCTGCAGAGAGAGAATTAACCATAGGACTCATAGGCAAATATTTCGATGTAGGAGGAGGTTATCTCCTGAGTGATGTATATATATCTGTCATAGAAGCCCTGAAACATGCCTGCTGGTATCATAACTGTAAACCTGTATTGAAATGGATAGACAGTGACAGAATAGAAAAAGAAGGCTCGGAGAATCTTCTGAAGGATCTCTCGGGTATAGTTGTGCCCGGAGGTTTCGGAGAGAAAAAGATAGACGGAATCTACCATGGAATAAGATATGCCAGAGAAAACAAAATTCCCTATCTGGGGCTCTGTTACGGTATGCAGCTAGCCGCCATAGAATTTGCCCGTAATGTCTGCGGTATGACTGAAGCAGACACTACAGAGATTAACTGCGACACTACAATTCCTCTTATTCATGAAATGCCTGATCAGGCAAAAAAACTTCTGAATAAAGAATACGGCGGTACTATGAGACTGGGACAGTGGGATTGTGTCCTTAAAGAAGAAACCGTAGTTCATAAAGCCTATGGAAGTGGTTATATATCCGAACGTCACAGACACCGTTATGAATTTAATTCTTCTTATAAAGAAACACTTGAACAGGGAGGCCTTGTATTTTCAGGTACATCTCCTCACGGGGATATTGTTGAAATACTTGAACTGCCTGAAGAAACCCATCCGTTTTTTGTGGGAGTCCAGTTCCATCCCGAATTTAAAAGCCGGCCTCTGGAAGGTCATCCCCTGTTTAATAGTTTTATAGAGAAGTGTTTGGAAAGTGAGTCGTGAAGAGTGAAGAGTGAGTCGTGAAACCACGTATCACGTATCACGAACCACCCGTCACGCGTCACGCGTTACGCGTCACGTAACACTCATTACCCGTCACGATGCGGGACTCATATAAACTACAAAGGCAGAACTCGCTGCCACACCTGACGAATCTGTCTGTATATTAAAAGACTGGCTGGTGTCTGAAAATCCGTTTCTGCTGAAAAAGGCAGTATATGATGTAGATGTTTTCAGAGGATAAGTATTAAGCGGATCTGTTACATAAAATTTTATCAATCCGTTTGTATCAGTTATATCCGATACTACAGTATTGCCGGCCTCATCTTTTATTGTAACATTTACCGTACCTACGGGAGTATTTGTAACATTACTTTTGACACTGAAATATACTCCAACGGGAAAATAATCAATAGAAATATTATAAGTAGTGGAAGAAGTAGTGAATTTTTTTGTGATTTTTTCCGTAAGTTTCGGATCTGCTATAATATCCCTTTTTACTTCCAGGGAAATTTGCTCGGAAGACTTATGTTCCACTGTAAGAATTCCCTGGAAATCATGAGCGCCTGACCATTGCCCGAAAGATGTGTCATCAGTATCTTTGAGTATTTCCTGGCTTTCACTTTTTGCCGTGACTTTGTATGTGGCATTATTTATAAATCCCCATCCGGAAAGTAAGATCTGGATTTTTGTTTTAATACCTGTTCCGCCTGTACCCGATATGCAGGTTGAAGTGCAGGAACTCGTGCAGCCGGTGCAACCGGTACAGTTCTTGCAGTAAGATGTACAGTTTGTGCAGCTGCCTGAACACCATCCGTAACCTTCGCAACCTGTAGAATTCAGTCCGAATAAAGAAACTGCAGTCCATCCTGCTCCGGTGAGAACTGCTTTGCCTGCTTTTTTAAGGAAATCCCGTCTGTGTAAGTCCATTTATTGTAATCCTCCGGTTACTGAGTTAATCATAGATAATATAAGCCTGTTGTGATGCGTGATACTATAATCGTGACGCGTGATGCGTGATGCGTGATGCGTAATTTCCACGACCCACGACCACAACGAAGTATGAGAATTTATTCCTCCCGTCACGCGTTATGCGTGACGCGTTACGATTCTCATATAAATCCATACCACTGTGGTATATAGTCTCTGGAAATTCCGCCGAATGTTACAGGCTGCCCGTCTTCGTAGGATTTACGGGCAAACTCTGTGCTTAACTGTGTCATTTCTTTCATTATTTCTATTATTTCCAGTGTGTTTCTGTCATCTGTAAATTTTTCCTTTCTTCTGTCCAGAAAATTTACATACACGGAATTTATATATCTGGTAAGAAACCATGTTACACCCGGTTTACCTTCTATAAGATTTAATTCTTTTATTTCTTCCATGAGTGAAAAAACATCTTCTTCCCAGCTTTCAGGGTTTTTATGTTTCATTTCTTCTATTAAGAAAGCGAGACTTTCCCGGGGACTCTGAAAATTTAATTTGAAATCTCCGATTTCTTCGAGACACTCCAGTAATTCATTATATAGTTCTATTTCCCTGGCAAAGAGTTCTTTTATCATGATTGTGTCACCTTTTTATTCCCATAAATTCTCTTTCCCGTTTTGTTGTAAGACTCTGGAGCTTTTTCAATGTTGCTTCAAAGGCCGGCGTATTACCTATATTTGACTGAAGCTCTGCCTGAATCTCCCTGAATTCTTTTGCAGTTCTGAAACGGCCGTCAAAGAATTCCTTTGCTGTTTCATGACTGTGGCTTTCTGCAATATCACGCCTGAATTCCGTTATAATGGCAGATATATTTTCAGGAGTTCTTGAGGAAGGGCTTGAGAGGCTTTCTGTTAATTCTCTTATATCACCGCGAATAGAAGTGTCCTGAAGCTGTTCAAAGGTTTTATGTATGTCTCCTGCTTCATAGTTAGCTGTTGTATGAGGAGAAAATCTGAATATTGCCTTATCGCTTTCATATCGTAAATTTTCTATGATAGCCTGTCTTTCTTCAGGTGTTCTGGCATCTCTTATTTTCTTTGCCATATCGGCAAGTGCACTTCTGGGCACACCGAAATCTTCCATAGCTTTCACAAAGGCCCTTGTAGACATTTGATCACCGAAGAGGTTACCGAGTACAGCCTGTGTTTCAGATATACCCATATCCACTACAGGCAGTAATTTGCCATTTTTCTCCGCAAAAGTTATATCGTTCAATACGCCTGTATACTGGCCCAGAGTCATCTCGACTGTTGTGGGATTGAACTGATTGTTAATGGCATCATGATAGGAATTTCTTCTGAATGTATCTGTTTCTTCAGCTGCAATGGCTCTGAGTTCCTCTTTGTATCTGGCCAGATCAGCCGGTGAAACTTTACCTCCGTGAGTATCTGCATTTAACTGGACTTTCTGCAGAATTTTTACTACTTCAGGTTTTCTGAAAAAGGCAGGACATTTTGTTTCTGCAGTTACGCCGAGAGCATCCACAGTAGATGTAATGGAACGGATTATATCAGGATTGAAGCCTTTTACGGGATCTGCGGGGGTATTATATTCGGATTTCGGATAACTGTGCATCAAAATGCCGTCTCTTATCATTTCATAGCCTTCGACACCGAATTTCTGTATGTAATAATCTTTATTTGCTTCTACGAATTTAGTGCTGAAAAGAGGATGATCCTTGGAAGCATCAAAACTTTCTTTTGCCTGTGCCACACCTACGGTATAGCCTATATCATGATCGATAATAATTTGATGTATAAGGACTTTATCCTTTGCAGTCAGTTTATCACCGAGTCGTTCAATCATTCTGTCGGCCATGTACATATTTCCTTCCAGTATATGTCTTGTACCATGGTCACTTCCGGAAAAAACACTTTTATCTCTTTCTGTTTGATAGGCGAGCTTTCTGGCATTATCTCTTACAAGTCTGAACACTTCCTGTGGAGATGCGTCAGGATAGGCTTCTGTGTAAAGTTTTGTAAATTTTTCTGATTCTTTCATAATTAAAAGAGCTTCATCCTCTTTTATTAAGCCACATCCCAGTATATCTTTATTGCTCACCATCTGTGACAGTTCCCGGAATATATGTCCTCTTATCTGGGCTATAGAACCTACCTCTGGTTCATGTTTTTTGTCCAGAGCGAGATAGTAGAACATGTCTGATTGAATCGAGTCAGGTTTTACACTGTCAGATTTTTTATCTACAAGTTCACAGGCAAATTCCTGGCTTCTCTGTGTCAGAAGTTCATGGTCTTCTGTTGATATTTTCCCTTTGTATTTATCCTGGTTTGCTGAAAGCCATGCAGATTCTTCGGAAGAAAGGCTTTTACCTTTTTTTACCTTACCTTCTAAATCCTGAGCCCTCTGCCATGATGCCAGTTCCAGTATGTGTTTTTCTTCAGGTGTGATTGTGCCGTCTTTTTCTTTTTCCGTAAGATGCTGGAAGAGGTTTTCATTTTTATTGTTTATAAGGCCTTTACCGTAATCCTCTTTTGTTCTGGAACGAAGAGCAGTTAACTCTTCAAAGGAATATTCGTCTCTCAATTGAGTAGATTCTGTTTTTGGCTCCGAGCCTCTGGCAGTTGTTTTTTTCGTTTCATTCAGGTTTATCTGCTTTTTCTCTTCTACATGGGCTTCTTTTTCTCCCTCCATACATGCGAGAGTCTTCTGAGAAAGAGATTCCCCTGCTTTCTTTATATTCTTTTCTCCTTCTTCTGCTATAACAGAAAAATTTATTCCATCCTTCTGATAAAAATCTGTCATGCTTTTTAAATTTTTATTTAAATCTTCCGGGGTAACCCCTTTTTTTTCATCTGTAATAGTTGTTTGTTTGATATTTTTTCCAGTTGCTACAGGGGGAGTATATATTAAAAACTGGTTTGGATCTATATTTTTATTTCCTATCATAAAGCAAACCTCCCGATACAAAAAAATTTCCAGTACTAATTATATATTATAAAGAAGTTTTAAACAATAAAAATATACATGAAGATGTTACAAATTTGTTAATTTTCCGAAAGTCTTCATCAGTCATCATTCGGATTTTACAGAAATTATATAACATCTGGCCGCTGATAGCTACAGAAAATAACTCTGACAAATTATGGTTATTGTCCTCGCGTCACGCGTCACGCGTCACGATTGTAAATGATGAAACCCCTAAGCCCAGAGTTTGAGACCGCATTTCTCGCAAAATGTAAAGGTTTTTAAATTTTTGCAACCACATCTGGGGCAGGAGATTTCATCTTCTCCTGATACTTTTGTTTCTCTTCTCAAAATTTTATCATATTCACCGCTTCTGGACCAGTCATGAATTTCTTTTGTTCTGATAATCGGGAAAGGATGGGTTCTGAAAACATTTATAAGAAATTTACCGGCTCTTTCTATATAACCTTTTACATCATCTTTTGAGTCTATAGCCTGTGCTTCTTCAGCCTGTTTCAAAAGGGCATCACGGTTAATTTTAGTAAGATGAGACGAAGCTCCTCCCGCCAGTTTCATAAGAGCATTCATCATTACTTCAGGATCCTGCACAGTAAGTAAACCTGCTCTGTCTGCAGATAATTCTGCCTTCCTTGACCATTGAAGCAGAGCAAGTTCAAGCCCTACGCCTACAAATTTACCCAGGCCAAAAGTCATGGAACTTATAATTTCAAAAAGAGGCTTCAAACACCGGGCAACCATCTGATAAAGAATATGACCGCATTTTATATGACCGAGTTCATGGCCTATTATTGCCATAATCTCATCTTCAGTCATCAGTTCTATCAGGCCTGATGTAACACAGATAAAAGGTTTTTCCACACCTGTAGTATAGGCATTTACTACAGGGTTTTGATCAATATAAAATTCAGGTGCAGGTATCTCCAGAATACGGCTGGCTTCCTGCATCATATTATGAAGTTCTGGAAACTGATTTTCACTGATTTTTATGTTATCTGTAATATTAACGACATAAAAAATTTTTTCTATTCCATATTCAAAAAATTTTGAAACAATAAGATCAAACCCTTTAATTGCTTTGACCTTTTCCAGATAAAATTTATCCTGGGGATGGTAAAATTCTTTTGCGCTTAAACCGCCTAAAATAATTCTATTTTTATTGATTTTAACTCCCTTCTTTCTTTTTCAATCTTGATGCGTAACGCGTGACGCGAGAATTACTCAAATATATGTACCCTGTCGGTTAATAAAGCCTATTTTCCTTCACTCTTCAACATATTATATATTATTGATTGATACAAAACAATCTTTTATCTGTAAATTTATATGAGAATCGTAAAGGGTGAAGAGAGGAATACCTTCTCATTCTTGTTGTGACCATCCGGTCATGGCAGTTATTTATTGACCTGAGCATAAGCATGTAATAACAGTCTTTCTCCCGTCACGCGTAACGCGTTACGCGTCACGAGAGCAGATATTTATTATTTATGCTCACCTCAATAATAAAGGTTTTTCAAACGTCACTCGTTACGCGTAACGAGAGATTTATTCTCACCTCAGTAGAATAATTGGAATAATCCACCCGTCACCGGTCACGAATTATGAATCGTAAAATTTACAAAATAATTGTACTGAAGTTTACTCTTTATGGGTATAATAATTATAGCTATGAAAGTTCCCCTTGCAGAATCCCTTTTATTTAAACAGGAGTGTATTTATGAGTATTGTAGATAAAGACAATACAACTGAGAGAGAGGAAAATTTTCCCGCCTCCGGAGAAGACGAAGAATTTAATACCGAACTTGCTCTGATACGGGTAGATACTCTTATAAATCAGCAAAATTTTCTGGAAGCTATTGAAGTTCTTTTTGAACTGGATAAAAAGAAATATGTAAAGGATGAAATTGAACTGTTACGGGAGAAGATTGCAGGTAAGGGGGATTTTGTGGAATATGCCATAAAGGGGCATTATTTTTATAAAAATAGAGATTATAATAATAGCCTGGAATATTTCGAAAAATATCTCAAAGAAAATCCTAAAGATAAAAAAGCATGGGAGTTACGAGCTGAGATTGAGGAGAAATTGGATAAACTTGAAGAAGCTATCATCAGTTATGAAAAATTGGAAAAACTTACTGAAGATCTAAAAATTTATCGTAAAAAAGCTTCCTGTTTTTACAGACTGGGCAATGTGAAGGAAAGTATAAACTGCCTGGATTATATTATAGAGAAAGACCCTGGCAATAAAGATGCCATAGAATTCAAAAAATCCTGTCTGACTCAATACAGGACAAAAGGTATAAGAGAAGTTCCGAAAAATAAGAAGAATAATGAAAAAACTGAAATGTGGTGGAAGAAAAATAAAAAAAATATTGAAATATCTATACTGGCATTATTTATTATTATATGTGTCACATATTATTTCGGTAAAAATATATTCCTCTTTGGCGGATTGAACAGTAATGACGCAGGAATTAAAATTAAATCCATACTTTCCCTGAGAGGCAATAATAAAGATAGTGTGTTCAATGCATTAATAGAAAAACTGAAAGATAACGATCCTATGGTAAGGGCAACTGCTGTATGTGTACTGGGCGAGACAGGGAAGGAAAGCACTCTGGAAGCCATTTTACCGCTTATGAAAGATCGTGACTGGTCTGTCAGAGCCAATACCCTGGAAGCTCTGAAAAAAATAAAATCTCCTGCATCTATAGAACCGATAATTGAACTGGTGAAGAATCGTAATGAATATGCAGACATAAGATTAAAAGGACTGGAAACTCTGGAATTAATTGATAATTCCAGATTATCACTTCTTCTACCGGTTCTTCTGGAAGATAAAGAAAAGAAAATAAGAATTTTTACGGCAAAAACTATGGCAAGACTTTCGCTGAAAAATCATCTTCCAAAACTTGAAGCCAGGCTGTCTATAGAAACCAATTCTGATGTTTCTTCTGCTCTGGCTATGGCTATAAATAATTTGAAGAAAAAAAATAAGGAGGAAAAACTATGAAAAAAAATTACAGATATATACAGGGTTTTACTCTTCTGGAAATGATGATCGTCATTGCAATCATGGCTTTTCTTGCAATGATTGCACTGGCATGGGTTCAAAGAGCAAGAGAACAGGCTATCCTTGCTTCATGTATGGGTAATATGAGAAATGTTGCTATATCTATTGAGCAATATATGGCAGATTCGGCAGACCAGCATCCACCCCCTGAACTGGCAGATCTTGTACCTAAATATATCAGATCTGTACCTGTAAACTACAGAGGTGTTAAATATGGTTACATGGGAAATAATCTTACCAGAGGATATACCATATACTGTAATGGTTTAAATCATGTAATGCTTGGTATCCCTGCAGACTATCCCCGTTATTGTTCTCCAGGAGGACAGACTCTGGGGGTTGATAACTATACGGCACATTAATACTGACATACAGGTTAAAAAAGGATTTATAAAATTTTTCTCGAATTTTACATTTTAGCTATCAGAAATGCTGATAGCTAAAAAATTATTATGAAAGGAATTTAATTGAATAATGAGTAATTTACCAAAATACTGGACAAACTTTAAAGAACTTTCGTTAAAAAAATCTTTAAAGACTCTTACTGAGAAAGAAATAGAAGAAAAAACGGAAGCTCTGGTAAAAGAATTCACATCAAAAAATTATATCAAAATGCTTCCTTCTGAAGCTTTGAATATTGATGACGGAGTTATATGCAATTTTTATCTTACCCTGGGACAGGGGAAATTTTCAAGTGACGGCGTTTCTTCACCTGTAGAACATTATGAAGATTCTTCCTGGATGTATCATTCCGATTTCTGTTTTATAAATGTGAGAGCCCTGGGAAAAGAACAGGACATTACGGGAAATTTCCTGGATGCAATGAAACTCATACCTGTTATAAGAGCAAATTCCATACACCTTTCTCCCTTTTTTGATTGTGCCCTTACAAATCTTTATGCAGTGGACAGTCTCAGGATAATAACAAAAGATGTGCTCTCTTCGGAACTTCTCGACGGCGGTATAGAACCGGATGAACAGTTACTGCTTCTTATGGATGCCATACACATACTGAATAAAACGGCAGGATTTGATCTTGAACCTCATACGAGTCAGTTTTCAAGAATAGTTCTTGAACACCCGGAACATTTCAGATGGATAAGGCTCGATAAAAAGAAAACCGGTCTTTATAAAGAGACAACCCATACAGAGATGCTTTCTGAAGAAGGGCAGGAGAAAATTCAGAAAGAAGTCAACAAAATAATCAAAAAGATATTGAAGGAACATAAGCTGAAAACAGTTGAAGATCTTTCCTGCGGTGTTGAAACCCTGAGGAAGGCTCACAGTGAAATTACAACGAAATTGATAGACAGCGGTCTGTGGACACTTCCCAGTCAGACATGGGGAGGAGTGGGACTGCCGGAATTTGATTTTTACAACACTGTCGATAACCATCCTGATTTTACCTATCTCGACGCAAAAGGTGAAGACCAGCATGAACATTCTTTCGGCATGTTAACACCTTATAAATTCTATACAAATCTTCCTTTTAACACTGTGCCGGAAGAAGACAATTTACCTTCTGTTAAAGAAGATACTGTTGAATTCTTTAAAGGAGTATTTCCCGATATTCAGAAGAGATATAAATTTGACTACGTAAGGCTTGATTATGTAGATCATGTGTTTGATTCAACAGTAAATGAGTCATGGGATATACCTGTGTCTGACAGAATGACACCTCGGATTTTAAGTGATGTCCTGGGTGCTTCCAGAATAGATAAAAAATTCACAGGTGCCATGGCAGAAAGAATGGGCTGTGATGTAAAGGATTATAAAAAACTCGGATTTGATCTTATTCTCGGGAATACTATGCTTACAACAATGCATTCCGGTTATGTCCGTTATCTCTTTGATCTGGAAGAAGAGATAAAGGCCAGCATTGCAGAAGGAGGAGTTCCTTCTTCTGTTCTCTTTGCAGTGGATACCCATGATTCCGGCCATCCTCTTTTCTGGACTGTCCCTATGTCTGAAGTAGTCGGGCCTGAAGGCATGCATCTTCGACACTTTCTGTCAAGATTTACCTGGACAGGAAAAGGAAGAAGAGCTAAATATGAAGTGATAGGCAATCAGGATTTAAGTTACGGTCTTTATGAAGCGAATAACAAACTGAAGAGCATGGTATGGAAGGGTGATAAAGATTATAATGATCTCTATCACGGCACAGAAGATGTATATGAACGGTTCAGAGATCTCATATTCAGATCCCATATAGGCCCTACTTATGTCGCTTCAGACTGTGCATTCTGGTTTATTGACAGGGAAGACGGATATCGTGAAAGACTCCTCTGTGTGGTAGCACTTGAGAAGGAATTTGAAAAAGTCAGATATGTAATACAGGAGAAACCTGTTTATTCTCCTGTCAGAGAACTGGTGATAAACTTTATGGAAAATTACCATATGGATAATCCCGAAATATCGGAAGTGGATCTCAGGACAGGCGAATTCAAACAGCCGAATCAGATAAGTCATTATCAGGTAGCCATAAAAGAGTTATCTCCACTCGGGGTAAAACTATTCTTTATAAGAGAAAGAGGGTAATTTCAGTGACCAGTGAGCAGTGATCGCTGCTCACTGGTCACTGACAAATGAGGTTTTCATAATGGGAAATGTAACATTGTTCTGTGAGAAATGCGGTGAACCGAACAGTGCCGAAGTGAAACACTGTATTCACTGCGGAAGTCCCATTGAAGGGCCTTCTCAGGAATTTCTTGCACAGGCTACTTCCTCCGAACTGGAAGGAAAACAATTTGATTTGAAGATTTTACTTCCCGGAATTAAAGTGGGTGCAGTAGCAGGTGTTATTTCAGGCTTAATCTGGGGGCTATTCAGGCTCTTTTTATATTCAGCCATATTTTCCGGTTCCTGTTTGAGCATAGCAGGTATGACAGTCGGAGGAATTGTTCTCCTTGGTGTATATCTTGTATTTAATATAATATGTGGCATCATAACCGGTTCTGTACTGGCTTTTTTCAGTGTTCTTCATGATGTGTCAGGATGCAGGTTTTATGCTATTATAGTAAATATCATTATAGGGCTTTTTGTTACATTTCCAGTAATGTTTTTGCAGACTATAGGAATCGGTTCCACACTGCCTATATTTATCGGATGTATTAAGTGTATTATATCCGGAGCTATAGGAGGTTCCCTGTTCGCAACTACAATACCTTTAATATATCAGCAGTATTTTACGAATAAATAATGTTTAAGCTTTCAGCTATCAGCAGTCAGCTTTCATATGAATTATCATAGAGAAAATGTAAACACTCATGATTATAGCAATATGTTTACTTGTAATATTTTCCCTGTGTTCCAGATATGGAACATTTTTTACAAATATGACCTTTAAAAAATATATGTTTATAAGCGCCATATTTGCTTCTGTATTATTACTTAACAGATCCTTTTATCCCGGATTTAGGTTAACTAAATGTTTTATCTGTCTTATCGCTTCTGCCATAATATTTATTCTCTTTACCTTTGTAGGTTATTATTTTTTCAACAAACTCTGTCCTGAGAGAAAACCTGCAAGATATCTTTATTTCTGTGCTTATTTCATATTTATTCTTGCTTTCTCTTCTCAGTATCCATTTACAATGGTCTGGAATATGTATAAGAAAGAAATCTATGTAGATGTGCAGAAAAACATGGTGGACGTTTATCTTCCGACGGCAAAACTTTTCGGTATAAAAAGTCTGGATATTAAATTACTTCAGGAAGATATGTTAGGAGCTTTCGTGTTACCCCGGGGAGAGCATGCACAGGTAGTCATCACTACCGGTCTTAAGAAATTACTTACAGATAAAGAACTCTGTTTTGTCATGGCCCATGAATTTACCCATTATAAAGAAAATCACCATCAAATTCGTCTGCTGGTTGCAATGGCAGGTCTTTTTCTGTTTTTTCTTTTTACCTTTTTATTGCTGAAGTTTATGAAATTTGATGATACTTCTGAATTCAGACTTTTTTTGAGATTTGTCCCATTACAATTGCTGTTACTGGCATTGCTCAGTCTTTATCCTCTCTACGTGGCAAGAGCCCAGGAAATGAGGGCAGATCTTTATGCAGTGGAAATTATAAAGGATAAAAATATTGCTGTAAGCACTTTCGAGAAAACCATTAAAGTTATGCCTGACGGGAAATTTGATAAATATTTTGTACTATATGAGATACATCCTGCTACAGAGGCAAGGCTTAACTGTGTGAAAAATCTATAATTCTGCTTTCATGGTATTCAGTCTCATAAAAGACGTCAAAAATTTATATAAAGATTTAAGCTGTAACAGAAATAATATTACAGGCGACGTGTCTATTGTTATGGATGATTTATCTTTATATAAATTCCGTAAAGAATGGCTGGAGGGAATTTTTTATGTTTATCGTGAGCATTGAGTCAGAAGGTTTTCACTTACGACTCACGACTCACGACTCACGACTCACTTCTACACCGGCGGTGATTCCATGCCGTAGTTTACCCATTCTTCTTTCGAAGGGCCGTAAACTCCGGGAACCTTCAGCCCTGCCTGGCGCATCAATACGGTCATCTGTCCTCTGTGATGAGTCTGATGGACTATAAGGACATGAAGAGTCATTGATCTTTTCCATTTTTCCCCGTACATATCATCTTTTTCTTCCAGAGATGCATCTGTCCATTTCCCGGTAATCTCTTTTATAAATTCCGCAGAAACTTTACGGTAATTATTCAGAATTTCAGAGGCTTTTCCCGATATTGATTTATATTCACCTGGCATTTCTATGGTAAGTCCCGTCCGTTTCATCATCTCCGGCAGTGACCTTACAATATGCCAGGCTATTTCTCCCAGTGACCAGTTGTCATCTGTAATTTTTTGACAGAGGGCTTCGTCTGTTATGGCCGAGAAAATTTTTTCCGTTGCCTTGAATTCGTAATCCCATCCTTCTATGAACTCTTTTATTGTGTAACCCATATACATCACTCCCGATAAAATTTTTGATTGTTATACCATTATACATATAAAACATGACACCTTTATGTCAGGTTTTATGGAAAAATTATATTGCAGACTTTCACTTTACACTTCGAGATGTCTGTATCTTAAAAGTGCTGCCATATCCCCTATCTTTGAAAGAGCCGGTATATCGTCCGCAAAATCTACTTCGCTGTTTATCTTTACACACAGTTCTACAATTTCATTTACCAGATCCACTTTAAATATATCTTTGGATTCACATCCCATGCAGAAATCATAAGGTTCACCGGTAAGATAATTACCGGTTATGCCTGAAAGATGATCACAGTTTCTGCATCTTATCCCTTCTATTTTCGCATGTTTATTTATGATTAATTTTTCTATATTTCCTGCTTTTGCTTCTTCCAGAACCCATGTATGGCCGATAGCTCCGAGGCCTCCTGTCATAAATTCGCTCTTTATTCTTTCCCACAGTGCTTTTTCCGACTTTCTTTCTTCCATGAAAAAGAGTTCGAAAATTTCCCTGTTAATTATTCTTTCATCTTTTTTGAGATCCAGATTTTTTTCTCCTGTCAGTTTTTTCTTCAGACTTTCAGGGAATTTCTTTTTTAATTCCGTAATCATTTCCCTTCCGCCTACCAGTATGATTCTTCTGAAGATTTCTTTTTTCTCCATTTCCAGTAAATATTCTATAATTTCTTTACTGTATTCCATAAGTTCTCTGTCTCGTCTTCTCTCATAACGCTGCTGGGACCATCCGCCTTTTTTTACATGATTTTTAATATGTCCTTCTATGTCTTCTTCAGAAGTAATTTTTCCGGAGGTTATAAGAAAAATTTTTGCCATATTATTATCCAGTGCAACTACAACAAAATTTTCATATTCATCCTTCAATTCTGCAATAGGTCTTATGTACGGAGAGGAATCTACGATCAGCAAATCAGGGACAGCTATATTTAACGGATAGACTTGCAGATAATTCAGTAGCCAGCAGCTGAATATAGAGAGGCTTCCTTTCAGGAAAGGGTTTTCTTTTAAATAATTTTCCACAGTTTTCATGTTTTCCTGAAAATATAAAGATTCATCTTTATTATCCTCAAGAAGTATTTCCATCTCTTTAATTCTTTTTTTCATGGAAGACAGAGAACCGGCGCTGTTTAAATATATACTTAAAAAAGCCCTGTCCGGAGACGTAAGGAGAGATAATTGTTTAAGATCAATTTTATTAAACATTTTCTCTGTATATATCCTTTTTTATATAGTCATAAAATTCAGGAAAAACCTGATTGTAATAGAAAGCCAGTTTCATTTCTTTAATATCATTAAAACTGAAATAACTTACCTTCTGCCCTTCATGAAGTGTTACTTTTTCCGGTTTAAGTTCAATAAATTTCCAGAAAATATATTCGTCAAAATCAGGCCAGACGTATTTCTTAAAGAAGTTTATCTCTCCAATGTCCAGTTCCATTTCTTCCATCATTTCTCTCCTTATGCATTCTTCCGGGGTTTCTTCTCCTTCAGGGTGTCCCCCCGGAAGATCCCAGCAATCAGGATAGGGTATGGAAGCTATATTGTCCCTCAACATGAGAAGAACTTCTTTTTTACTGTTTAACAGTATTATTCCCACACCGGTTTTTCTTTTCATCATATGTTCTTAATGCGCTCAATTAAGACTGAGGAATGATAATTACTGAGGTAAGCATAATAATACATATATGCTCTCGTGACGCGTAACGCGTAACGCGTAACGCGTTACGCGAGGAAAACGTTTATTAAATGCTTATGCTCATGTCAGTAAATAACTGTCTCGAATATATTAAATCGTGACGCGTAACGCGTAACGCGTGACACGAGGAAAGAGACAATTAATAAAATTCTATTCCTGAGTTATTTCGCCTTTACTATGCCATGATGGAGTCCAATCTTTGTAAAAGCTGCTATGGCCTTATTCAGATGTTCCATTGTATGACCGGCAGAAATCTGGACTCTTATTCTTGCTTCACCTTTCGGAACTACAGGATAGAAAAATCCTGTTACATAAATGCCTTCTTCCAGAAGGTCTGATGCCATGTCCTGTGCGAGTTTTGCATCGCCTAACATGATTGGTACAATGGGATGTTCCCCTTCTTTTATATTAAATCCCGCATCTGTCATCTTCTTTCGGAAATATGCCGTATTTTGCTCGAGTCTGTCACGGAGTTCCGTGCTTTTGCTCAGAATGTCAAACACTTTTATGCCAGCCGATACAATGGAAGGTGCCATAGTATTTGAAAACAGATATGGTCTTGACCTCTGACGTAATTTGTCTATAATTTCTTTATGACCGCTTGTAAAACCGCCTGATGCCCCTCCAAGGGCTTTACCTAACGTACCTGTTATTATATCCACTCTTCCTGTAACGCCGCAGTGTTCTGCTGTACCTCTCCCTGTTTTACCCATAAATCCGACAGCGTGGGAATCGTCTACCATTACGAGGGCATTGTATTTCTCTGCAAGATCACATATTTCTTTCAGTTTTGCAATATGTCCGTCCATGCTGAAAATACCGTCTGTAGCAATAAGTCTGATCTTGCAGTGCTGTGTATCTTTCAGGTAATTCTCCAGTTCTTCCATATCGGAATGTTTATAAAGTTTTCTTTCTGCCTTGCAGAGCCTTATACCGTCTATTATGCTGGCATGGTTTAACTGATCGCTTATGATGGCACAGTCTTTATCCAGAATAGTTTCGAAGAGGCCCGTATTTGCATCGAAACATGACGTATAGAGGATTGTATCTTCTGTTCCCAGGAAATCTGAAATCTTTTTTTCCAGTTCTTTATGAATATCCTGGGTACCGCAGATAAAACGAACTGACGACATGCCAAAGCCATGAGAGTCAAGGGATTTTTTTGCCGCTTCAATAAGTTCCGGATTGTTTGAAAGACCAAGATAATTATTTGCGCAGAAATTCAATACTTCTCTGTCCCTGACCTTTATACCGGCACCCTGCGGTGACGTAATTATTCTCTCGTTCTTAAAAAGACCACTCTCTTTTATTTCATTCAGTTCTTTAAGTAAATCTTCTTTAATGCTGTACATAATTCTCTGCCTTTCCTGTAAAATATTATAAAATTATATTATATGCAAAATAAGAAAAGCGGTCAAGGAGGATTGTGTTTAAAAATGACAGGTGATTTTATATACAATGGAAAAAGAAATTTATCACAGAATATTTAGAGTGAAAAGTGAAAAGTGAAAAGTGAGTCGTGAGTCGTGAGTCAGTAGGGGCGACCCACTGTGGTCGCCCGGTACCGGTGATAATACGCATCACGCATCACGCATCACGCATTACGCATCACGCATCACGCATCACGCATCACGCAT
>CAYSLJ010000129.1:0-20598 GCA_964431735.1 uncultured Synergistia bacterium
TTTAATTTATAAATTACTGTTAATACGGTATATATTTTTCTCCAGAGCCTCACCTACCGGAAGGGTGTAGAATAAATATTACTTTTCGGATAGGTTCTAAGTCTCACATCTCACGTCTCACGACTCACGACTTACGATTATCATATAAAATATTGGCAATTTCTGCGAATTCTTTCAGAGAAAAAGTCTCCCCTCTTCGTTTACCGTCAATACCGGAGGTTTCTAATATTCTGTCTATCTCTTCCTGGTCACATTTTAACAGAGGTGATCTTATCCAGGCATTTCTTATGGTTTTTCTCCTCATATTAAAAGCAGATCGTACAAGTTCAAAAAATACCTTTTCATCTTTTACATATACAGGAGGTGTATCATAGAGATTAATCTTTACTATAGCAGAGTCTACCTGCGGCTTAGGCAAAAAGAATTTGGGCGGTAAAATAGCTGCTATTTCTGTTTTTCCATGGTAATTTACAAACACAGTAAGTGAACCATATACTTTATTTCCCGGGGAAGCAGCCAAACGTTCCGCCACTTCCTTCTGTATGGTCACCACTATGGAAGAAAATAATTGCTTTTCTTCGAGCAATTCAACAATAATATAATTTGTTATATAATAAGGGAGATTGGCGACAACTTTCCATTTAACACTACTATCGAGTAATTCCTTCAGATTGATTTTCTTAAAATCTCCGTAAACTATCTTTACATTACCGTAATTTTTAAATTTTTCTTCAAGTAAAGGTAAAAGCATTCCGTCTTTTTCCAGTGCTACAACAGAGGCTCCCGTATTTGCCAGTTCCATTGTCAGATTACCTGTACCTGCACCTATCTCAAATACATGATCTGTCTCTATTATATCTGATACATGAACAAGTGTTTCCAGACTCAGACTATCTATTAAAAAATGTTGCCCCTTACTATTTTTTTTAGGAACAACACCTATCCGTTTCAATTCTTTCAGCGTATTTGCACGAATATTTCCACTCATATGGTCTCCTTAATAAAGCGTGATGCGTGATGCGTAATTCGTAATGCGTGATACTATATCGTGACGCGTAACGCGTGACGCGTGACGGGTGGTTTCGTGATGTATAATGCATGTTTTACCGGTACCGGTCGACCACAGTGGGTCGCCCCTACTCCCTACTCACTACTCACTCATCACTCTTCACGACTCACGACTCACTACTTGAGTAAATAAACCTTTACAGTTCTTCTTCCGTAATTAATGGCATCTTCATAGGTATCAAAACATAAATCTATCCTGTTTCCTGTTATGGCTGTACCTTTATCTGCAGCAATAGCATAACCATAACCTTCCACATAAAGATGAGAACCTAAAGGTATTACATAGGGGTCAACTGCTACAACTCCATATCTGGCAGGAAGTCCTGTAGCAGTATAGCCACTGGCACAGGGGCCACAGCTTTTTGCACTGGGTTCATAAGCAGTTGCCTCCATAGTAATACAGGAACCGGATTTTACGGAACCATGAGATGCCAGTTCCACTGGAGGAGGAGATGGAGGAATATAAGAAGGTTCTACCTTTGTACCTACAAGAACTATTTTATTAACCGGTTCACAGATTAATTCTTTCTTTATTACATTTTCACTGCTTATTTCATGATTTTTATAATAAATCTTCCTGGTTTTCTTTATTATACCGACCTGACCTTCCTGGGCGACTACTTCATCACCTTCCGGTATTGCAGGATCATCCCTGTAAATTACCCTGTAAGGGATTACTTCTCTTTCCGCATATACTCTGTGCTTTACTTTAGTTACTTTTATTTTCATACCGTCTGCAAGAGGAGTCTGAGGAACAGGGAAAACCCTGTCTTCTGAATTTAATGCCACACCTGAATCAGATAATAGCTGATAAATATATCTTTTTGTGGATTTTATAATTTTTGGCTGTTTATCTGCTACAGTAATGGTAACCTTTTTAGCCATCCTGATACATATATAATTATAACCTTCATCTTTGAGTTTAGTAGCAGGAGATGGTTTAACTATATCTTCTTTTGCCAGTTTTATACTCAATTCATGAAGAAATTCTCTTACATTATTTTTACATGTTACAGTTTTTATTGCTCTGCCATCTACTACGAGAAAAACAGACTTACCTTTGAGAATTTTTATAAAAGTATCTTTTTGAAGAGAACTTTCAAGAGGAGGATGTACAAAATCTTCCTCTTTTATGGATATACCTGCCTCTTTAATGGCTTCTTTTACAGTCGTCCTGTTAGTAAAAAAAGACAAAACCGCATCTCCGTATAATATAGTAATTTTTTTATCCTTCTTGAAGAAAAAGAAAAAAATTACTCCTGTACATATTATAACTAAAGAGAATACGATAAGGTGAACTTTCATTTTAAGCATCTTCACAATGTCCGCCTTATAGAAAAATAATATTACAAATTTTTATAAACTAAAGCTGTACATCACCAGATTCTAAATTATATCTTTTATTATTATAAAAAATCATCAGCAAGGGGTTTTATTTAAAATTTAAAATTACTTATTTTTCGTAATCTTCATCAAAACAGTCGATAAAAAACAGATGTGGAGATTTTTAATTATAGAAGATAAATTTAATTTTGTCAAGTTTAAGACTGATAGGGCCATGTATTACAAAAAAATAATCTAAAATAAAAAGGTTTGGAAGGAATTTTTTATAATATGATGAAATTGTATATGATTATTTGTGTTAATTCAGGAAGGTGCTGGATAAAATGAATTGTCCTAAATGTGGAAAAGATAATGCTGAAAATAGTAAATTCTGCAGAAGCTGTGGAAATTCGCTGATCTCTGAAGTTCCGGAAGGAGATACAAAATATCTGTATCATAAAAGATATAAGGTCATAAAACCGCTTCGTATAGGAGGCATGTCCACAATATATCTGGCAGAAGATCTGAATTTTGACGGGCTTGTATGTGTTATAAAAGAGATGAGTGATGTCTTCAAGGATCCCGAAGAAAGAGAATATGCCATACAGAAATTCAAAGAAGAAGCTTTCATACTTGCTAAACTCAGACATCCTAATATACCTGTCGTCAGTAATCACTTTATTGAAGAAGGTAAATATAATATTGTTATGGATTATATAGATGGCATAAATCTGGAAGATTTACTTATGGATTCTGTAGTAAAAGGACTTGCAGAAGAAGATGTTATAGAATGGGCTATTCAGATCTGTGAAATCCTGGAATATTTACATGCCCAGACACCTCCTATTATACACAGAGATATAAAACCAAGTAATTTCATAAAAAGAGAAGACGGCAAAATAATAATAATAGATTTCGGTATAGCAAGAATATTTGAACCTAAAAAAATGGGAACTCTCATAGGAACACCGGGCTATATATCGCCTGAACAATATGCAGGTCAGATAGATATCAGAAGTGATATCTTTGCTCTCGGTGCAACAATTCATCAATTGCTTACCGGTAAAGATCCCGGCCAGGGAGTACCCTTTGACTTTCCCCCGGTCTGTTCTATGAGACCGGATGTATCAAAGGGCATAGAAGAAATTGTTAACAAATCCCTCCAGCAGGAAATGGATAAAAGATACAGGAGTACAACAGAAATGAAACAGGCTCTTATGAGATTAAAAGAACCTGTAATGGAGGTAAAACCTGCTCCTACGCCGGTAGTGGCGGACACACCCGGTATATCAGGTTTAATACCGGAAACAACACCTGCAAGAATATCGGGTGAATCAGACAAGAGAGCAGCTTTAAAAATACAGCCTGAGAAACAGGGGATTATTCCGCAGCCTCAACCTCTTCCTATCCCTGTAAAAAAAGCTCCTGTTATTGCTGAAGTTCCACCTGATATTCCAATACCGGACAAAGAAGAAACATATGAGTCGCCTTCAGAAATAGCAGAAAGTCCTGTCAGTTATTTAAGAGCAATACAACTACAGTCTTTTCATGGCAAAGATGCTATAAAAAAAGTGCTATCTGCCTTTGTTGGAATAGATATTGGAAGTGAGAGAATAAAAATACTCTATCTGGATATAGATGAAAATTATTTTGTTTATCCTGCAGGCATAGCAGTTGCTGAAATCCCCCCGAATACAGTTCAGGACGGCGTTATTACAGATCCGAAAACAGTGGGTCTGTTCATAAAACAGATACTGGCAGGACAAAAAATAAAGGCCAGACGGGCTGTAGTTTCTATACCACAGAAATCTGTTAAAGGTTCCAGCTTTTTCCTCCCTGAAATGGCTCATCCCAAAATGGTGGCCTCCATTGTAGAAGAAGCAAAAAATCATTTCCCTTTTTCGCTTGACAGAGCCCAGCTTAATTACGAAATACTTGAATTTTTCTTCCCCGATCAAATAGGAAAACTGAAAATTTTAGTATGGGCAGTTCCCGAAGATGTCCTGATGCCTGTATATAAGACAATGCAGTATGCAGAATTACAGTTAACAGATACTATGATCGAATCATTTGCAATTAAAAATGCACTGGAACTCATATTGAGAGATACTCATAAACAGAATAATGTTGCAGTTGTCAGCATGGGGGCAAGCAGTTCAAGTATTCATATTATTCGAAATTCACAGGTATGGCACAGTAAAACCTTTTTCCCCGGAGGAACAGAACTGACAAATGCCATAGCAGATAGAATAAATGTTAATAAAAAACAGGCGGAGAATTTAAAGATTACAAAAGCCAATATGGATATATCCAAAGCATCCCATATAGATTATGTACTGTTTAAAACCATAGAACCTCTGGTCAGTAAAGTGGTAGACGAACTTATATCATCACTTGATGAATATGAATCTACTTATGAAGTCAATATTCCTATAGCAGTATTATTATGCGGCGGAACTGCACTGCTTAAAAACGTAGACAGATATATAGAAAAAAGTCTTTCTCTGAGATCATATCTGTTTCAATTACCTGTAAGCAAAAAAGTAAGTATCAACAGCGGATTAATAGAAGAATTAGGTTCCAGTTTTATGGTACCATTGGGGCTTGCTATAAGCCCGTTTCTTAAAGGTATAGATCCGGCTGAACTGACTAAAGAGCCTTTACCTGAAACTGCTTTTGAAGAAGAACAGGAAGAAGAAGAAGATACCAGAAAAGAAAAAAAAGGATTCTGGTCATGGTTTAAATAAAAGCGTAATGCATAATGCTTAATGCGTGATGCGTAATTACTACTCCAAAATAGATAGAGAGTAACATATAATGTACTGTAAATCATGTGGACAGATAATAGATGAAACAGGTGTTTTCTGTAAATACTGCGGAACTCCATCGGGACAGTTCTCCGGAGAAACCTTACCTTTAAATACTCAATGGCAGCCGGAAAAAGAAAAAAAAGAAGATTTTGTTATTTCCTGCTCTGAAATAGAGGACGAATACACAGAACCTGTTTCCTATGAAAAAGAAGAACATATACAGAAATTACTCGGACTTGAATACAGGTCTTATCGGCCCGATGAAGATATAGAAAGGTCTCCTTTTTTAACACGCATACCGGTTGAATTTGACGATCACATAATTAAAGGTACTGCCGGTATAGATATCGATACTTCTTCTATTAAATTACTGCAACTGGCAAGGGATAGAAAAAAATGTATATATCCTTCATTATATATGCTGACACCACCGCCGAAAGGTTCTTTTAGAGGAGATAGTTTTTATAATGCCGGTTCTGTAGCCAGAATAATAAAAAAATTTATATCAGATAAAAATCTAAATATTGATAATATCTATTTTTCTGTCCCCCCGTATGAGTCTGTTACAAGAACCCTTATTTTACCTGTTAAGGAGGGGAAAAGATTTTCTTCTATAATAAAAAAAGACATATCACCTTTCATATCCTTTCCTTACAGTAAAGCAAAATTAGATGCGGAGATTCTTTGCCGCTCTATACCGGGCGATGAAGGATATATGAAGATTTTAGTTACAGCTACGAATAAAAATTTTATAAATAAACTTGAAAGTATCGGCAAAAACCTTGGAGTAAAATTTAAGATGCTCTCTGCTCATAGAGCTATGTACAGAACATTACAGTTGAGCGGGACAGAGAAAAATAATACTGCAATTGTCAATATAACCGGCAGTAATACAACTATTACAATTATCAGAGACGGAATAATTGAACAGACAGGTTCTTTTAAAAGAGGTTTTCAGGATTTCGTGACAGATCTTGCTGGAGGCCAGGAAATTTCACTGAATAAAGCACGGGAATTAATCGGATATGTAGAACTGGATATAACCAGAGCAGATGAAAAAAATATGAAATTATTCCATATTATAATTCCATCTATAAGAGACTGGATTACAGATCTTATAAAACTGTTCAATTCATTCGGAAGTAATTACAAACTGAATAAAAATAATTATTCCTCATTAATCCTCTGCGGAGAAGGTGCAACTATTAAATGCTTCAATAACTTTCTAGGGAATCAAATCGGTATTAAATGTCATAATTTTATGATGCCTGAAGGTGAAAGGAATAACGATTTTCCGGAAGTATATGCCCCTCATTTTATGGCATGTCTGGGACTCTGTGCAGATAATTTTTATAATGATGATGTCAGAGGAGAAAAAATAGAAATAAAAAACAGTTTCCTCTCATCTTTATTCGGGAATTGATAAAAAGTGCTTGCCAGTATAGTTATAAAATTAATGCCCAAAACTCTAAAGATTATACTTCCATGTGCCTGTGGAAGAGAACTCAGGTCATTTCTCTACAATCTTCTTTCCAGTAAAAATCCTGACCTGTCTGACAGAATTCACAGTATGGCAGGACCAAAACCTTTTACTTTATCTCTTCTGAACGGTAAAAAGACAATTCTTAAAGATCGTATGGTATTGGATGAAAAAAATCTTTACTGGTTCCGCATAACAATCCTTACAGAAGAAATTTTCAATATCCTGACTGCCGGCCTTTTCGGCATGGCTGCTTCTGAAGAAGCAGTAAAATTTTATGACAGGGAACTGATTATAAAAGAAATATGTCTTTCTTCTGATGAACACCCTATGGCACATATTACTGACTATAAAGACCTGATGACTGATAAAGAGAACAAGATTTTCTCACTTTCTTTCAAATCTCCCACTGCTTTTGTCTATGGAAATGGTATTATGCCGTTACCACTGCCTTACAGCATGTTTAGAAGTTATCTAATTAAATGGAATGCTTTCTGCCCGGAGGAATATAAGATAGATGAAAGGCTTCTTAAAGTCATAGAAAAATCTGTTTTCCCTTCCAGTTATAATCTTTCTACAAAACTTCTGGATATGAAAAATTTTAAGATGATAGGTTTTACAGGAGATTGTTCTTTTGAAATAATTGAAAAAATTTCTCCTGAAGATATGAACAATATACTTGCTCTGGTGAAATTTTCTTTTTACGGAGGCACAGGAGCAAAGACTACAATAGGGATGGGACAGACTGTGCCGGTGGTGTAAAAAAAACACTTGTAAATATTCACTCAATAAAGTATAATAAATGTATAAAAAGTTAAAAAAGGGGGGATTATAATGGGTAAAAGCAAAAGTATTATATTTTCCCTGGTAATTATCCTGGTTATATCAATATCCATAACAGAAGCAAAAATACCTTCCGACATGATAAATCTCAGAGGAGCGGATATTCTTCCTTCACAGAATGTAAATATATCTCTCAATGGCCGTAAAATGCACATAAATCTGGTAAAACACGAAGGTATAATCTACAGTAAAATTGACAGTTTCATCGCACTCTTTGGCTGTTCCTGCAGTTATGACGAAAGCCGGCAGGTTATAAAGGTAAACGATGCCGAACTTCCAATCTATTGCACCGGGTATGGTTCTGAAAATGGAAAAACTATCGTCTATTTACCTGTCCTTCAGACTCTGAATCTATTGAATATAAGGTATATCTACAATGATCTTTACGATAAAGAGAGACTTTCCATAAGAACAGATGAATTCATAGATTACAGAGGTGTTTCTAACTACCAGAATGTCATAGCCTACGGAGGAGGTTACGGAGGTTACGGCGGTTACGGAGGCTACGGCGGCGGCGGTTACGGTGCTGTAACATCTGTGCCGGATCTTGCAGCTATAAACAATTACGACACAAGAGTACTGGGCCTCGGACTGAGACCCATGTATTTCAATACAGGATGGCGTGGAGGACGTATTTATGGTTCAGGCTGCTCCACATACGGGTCAGGTATTTATTCCTCCGGATGTTACGGATGGTAGAATAGTGAAAAGTGAATGGATGTATTATCCTTTTCACTTTTCACTACTCACTTTTCACTTATTATTACTTTCTCAGTAATACAACAAGAATATTCTTCTCATTTACATCCAGTTCTGTCCCCTCTTTTATATCTTCACAGTCTTTCAATTCCACACAGAGGGTTTCAGTCTTAATATAATCGGAAAAAGCATTAATAGTATTATTAAGTCCTTCGTCAGTCTTAAAGGAAATCTCTATCCTGTCATCTACTTCAAAATTCATTTCCTTTCGAAGATTCTGAATCTTCCTTACAAATTCTCTTGCTTCACCTTCTCTGATGAGCTCTTCCGTAAGGGTTGTATCTATGGCAACACAGATATCTCCCTCTTCTGCCATAGACAGATTTTCTCTGGGTTTTCTTACAAGTTCTATATCTTCTTTCTCCATATTTATCGACGAGTTATCGGAAATGGTCAGAGTAAAAGTATCATGTTCCATGACCTTCTCTTTAATTTCCTCTGAAGAGAGTTTTTCCAGAGCTTCTTTAATCTTAGGCACGTCTTTTCTGTATTTTTTCCCAACAACCTTGAAATCAGGTTTTACTTCATAAGAGAAAAGATTCTCAGAATCAGAAGCAAAAGTGACCTCTTTTATATTTAACTCTTCAGTGATCTGTTCCACCAGCGTGGAAAGTCCTTCTGTGGCAGAAGCATTTTTTATGATAACTTTGAGTTCTCTCAGAGGCTGTCTTACTTTAAGGGATGCCTGATTCCTTGCATAACGACCGAGACTTACTACCTGCTGAACTATTCTCATATTCTCTATCAGTTTCTCATCAATAAGTTTCTCGTCTGCTTCCGGATATGACGTAAGATGAATACTTTCCGGCGCAGAAGGAATAGCTTTTCTTACAAGATTTTGATATATATGTTCCGTAAGGAACGGCAATGCCGGTGCAAGTAATCTTATGATTGTAGTGAGAACTTCATAAAGGGTGAAATAAGCAGCGTTTTTATCTTTATCATTTTCACTCTTCCAGAATCTCTTTCTTGACCGTCTTATATACCAGTTTGATAAGTCATCAATCAGTTCATCAACAAGTTTCATAAGATAGAGCACATTATATTTATCCAGATTTTCTCTGCCCTTCTGTATGACAAAATTCAATTTACCTGTCATCCATCTGTCAAGAAGAGATCTTTCTTCTACAGGTAAAGGTGTCTGGTCGGGATTAAAATTATCCAGTTCTGCATAGGTAATAAAGAAACTGTATGAATTCCAGAGAGTGAGCAATTTTCTTTTAACTTCCTCTCCGAAGCCATAACCAAAATTCAGGTTATTAAAGGGATTATGAGAGGCAAATATATAGCGCATAACATCTGCACCCATTATTTCTGCAGCCTCATCAAACCATATGGCATTTCCCTGGCTCTTGTGCATATCCTGGCCTTTTTCATCTTTTACCAGGGCATGACCGAGAATGGTCTGGAAAGGTTCACGATTTTCCATAACAGTGCTCATGGCAAGGAGAGAATAGAACCAGTTTCTGAACTGTCCGGGGAAACATTCTGTAATAAACTCTGCAGGGAACCATTTTTCCCAGTAAGCTCTGTCTGTGTTATAATGCATTGTAGAATAAGGCACTATTCCTGCATCAAGCCAGGGATTTCCCACGTCTTTTATACGGGAAGCCAGTGCTCCGCATTTTTCACATTTTATCTTCACAGCATCTACCCAGGGTCTGTGAGGGCTGTTTCCTTCAAATTCACTCCATCCTTCTACGGCCTTTTCTTTCAGTTCATCGTAACCGCCTATAACATCAAAATGACCGCAATTACAGAAAAATATGGGAAGTGCAAGCCCCCAGTAACGTTTTTTGGATATACACCAGTCATGCATATTTTTCAGCCAGTCAAGTTCCTGGTTCATACCGAATTCAGGAAGCCATGTAATCTTTTTTGTTACATCCATTATTTTATGACGCAATTCATCCATACGGATAAACCATTCGTCTACAAGACGAAAAACCAGTTCTGCACCGCATCTCCAGCATACGGGATAACGGTGGGTATAATCTTCCAGTTTATAAAGTATACCTTTCTGTTTTAAATTTTCAAATACAAAGGGAGCTGCTTCTGCCGCTCCTTTACCTGTAAGGAAGTCAAAACCGTCTACAAAGAGACCGCATTCGTCAAGAGGTGCTATAACAGAAAGGGAAAATTCTTTTCTCAGGGAAAAATCTTCTTTACCGCATCCGGGAGCAATGTGAACTATGCCTGTCCCTTCTTTTTCCGTTATTTCATCCCATGTTATAACCTTATGGACAACACCTTTCTGTGCAGGTAATTCGTCAAAAGGTCCTTTATATTTTAAACCAAGAAGGTCTTTACCTTTAAAACGTTCCACTATTTCGTAAGATCCGACAAGTTCTCCCACTTTACTTTCTATAAGATATAAATATTCATCGCCCTGTTTTACTTTTACATAATCAAGGGAAGGATGGACTGCTGCAGCAGTATTTGAGCTTAAAGTCCATGGAGTTGTCGTCCATACGAGAAGCGCTTCATGTTCTCTTCCCATCAGCGGGAATTTCAAAAATACGCTCTTATGGGTCAGTTCTTTGTATCCTTCCGTTACAATTTCATGTTCCGACAGAGCAGTTCCGCACCGGGGGCACCAGGGCATAACATCTGTTCCTCTGTAAACCCATCCATGATTATGACACTTCTTTAAAAAATGCCATATAGTATAATTATTTTCATCAGTCATAGTGTAATAGGAATTATTCCAGTCCATCCAGTAACCGAGTCTGATTGACTGTTCAGTCTGTTTCTGAGAGTATTTTCTTACTCTTTCCTTACATTTCTCTACAAATCTGCCGAGTCCGTAATTTTCTATATCCCTTTTGGATTTAAAGCCGAGTTCTTTCTCTACTTCTACTTCCACCCACAGGCCCTGGCAGTCAAAGCCATTCTGATATCTCATATGATAACCCTGCATGGCTTTATATCGCTGATATATATCTTTATAGGTTCTTCCCCAGGCATGATGAACACCCATTGGGTTATTGGCTGTTATCGGCCCGTCAAGAAATGAAAAACGTTTCTTTTCATCGGAATTTTTCTTTCTGAGTTTATCGAAAATTTTCTCTTTTTCCCAGAAATCAAGCATTTTGTGTTCCATAGACACAAAATCAAGGTCTCCTGCTTTATCAAACATGTAAAAATCCTCCCGATTGGTAATTAGTGAGTAGTGAATAGTGAGTAGTGAATAGTGAAAAATCCTATCCCCTCACTGTTCACTTTAATAATTTGTTAATTATAAGTTCTGAAGTCATTATTGTCAATAAGATAGTGTTTTTTTACGGCACGTAGATTCAGGTGTCGGGTAATGGGTGATGGGTGTTGGATTTCAGGTTTTGCGTGATGGGGTTTGAGTTTTGGGTGTTAGGTTTTGGGTCTTCTTAGCACGAAACCCGAAATCTGCACTCCCCACCCGTCCCGCGTTACGCGCAATGGCGTTAAGTTAAGAAACATATAGCAAATTGGCTGCCTGGTGCTCTGGAGAAAAAATATCACGGCGGCACAAGTGTATTTAATTGATATACAGTGTAAAGTAGCATGATGTAAGCTCTAACAGATATAAATGTTACAGTTTAGATTTTTTCGGAGGAGCGCCAGGCAGCCAATTTAGACGGTTATAACGTTAACTTAATGCCATTGCGCGTTACGCGTCACGTCCCTAAAGAGGCATGGAAAAATAAAATTTACTGCCCTTTCCAGGTGAACTGTTCACCCAGATTTTTCCTCCATGAGATTTTACTGCCATTTTACAGAAGGTAAGTCCAAGTCCTCTGGAACTGCTCATAGATTTCTGTTTTTCATCGGCCTGGAAAAATTTATCAAAAATTTTCTGCTGATATTCTTCAGGTATACCTATACCTTTATCTTCAATACAGAATACAATTTCTGTCTTCTCTTCATTTAAACAGGTCATTATCTTAATATTTTTATTTCTCGGTGAATGACTTATAGCATTACTCACAAGATTTGCAATAACTCTGTAAAGCAGGTCTCTGTCTGCCATAAAACCGGGCGCAGTTTCTAAAAGAGTTATTATCTTTTTGTTATCCACATCAAGTAATGGCTTAAATTCATCAGAAATCTTTGCAATAATTTCACCAATATTTATTTCTGTTTTCTGAAGTCTGAGTTCCTTTTCTTCCATTTTACCTATATCAAGTAAATTAAGTATCATTCTCATAAGATTTTTACAGCTTACGGAAATCATATTAAGAGCCATCAATTGTTCTTCATTATAAGCTTCCTCTTCAAGGAACAGTAAATCCACATATCCTGTTATCCCGGTGAGAGGATTTTTCAGATCATGAACTATCATCTGAGTCAGGCTATTTTTCATTTCTTCAAGTTCTCTGAGCCTTGTATTTTTCTCTTCCAGTTCCAGAACCTGATTTTTTACCAGACTGTACAGTCTGGCATTTTTAAGTGCCACTCCTATCTGGTCACCTATGGCATCAAGCAATTTCATATCGTCATCGGAAAAAGCATCAGGTCTGCTGCTGCCTATACTCATTATTCCCACAACTTCTCTTTCTGATTTCAAAGGAACATTAACTATAGATAATAAACTGCCTTTCAAAACAAGGGCATCTGTAAGAGGAGACGAAGAACCTTCATGAGCTTTTACTGTTCTGCCGAGTATATAAGCCCTGCCATGACTGCCTGTTTCAAGTCTCGGTGAAGTCTGTTTTATTTCTTCTATCAATACAGGTGATACACCCTTGAATGCCATAGGAACAAGTTTGTTACTTTCCCTGTCTATCAACATCATTACCCCTGCATCTGCCCTTGTCACCAGCAAAGCTTTATCAAGAGTGTTGTTCATAATAGACTCAAGTTCCAGTGACTGATTTACCGCTTTGGTAATAGCATTTATAAGGGAAAGTTTCTCCGTATTGAGCTTACTTTCTTCATGACTTCTGGTTTTAATCTGATTTATAATAACAGCCATATTCTCTACGTTTTTTGACAGTTTCAAACCATATTGACTTGTCATCAAATCTCTGGCAATCTGTCTTGTTTCTTCCAGAAGTTTACTGAAATGGTCAAAATAAATATCTTTCTTCTGACCTTTTAATTCTTCTTCTTTATATAATTGCTTTATAGCTTCCAGATTAAAACCGCATTTACTGCAAAATTTTGCCGTATATCTGGTCGTATTGTCACAGGTAGGGCATAAAATATATTTTTCAAAATAAGATTTTTCTATTTCCCGTGTTTCTTTAGGCATATCAGGTTTTATCCTTTTTGTTTTAGTCTGTTGAAATCTGGTGCCGCAGATTTTACAAAATCTGGCACCGGTTCTGTTATAATTATTGCAGATATTGCAGACAAATAAGTCCTCTTTGTTACTCAGTTCTTCCTGTATATCTCCCTTCTCCTGTGAAGTCATTTATATCTCTCCTATCGTGACGCGTGACGCGTCACGCGAGGATTATACTCGACATACGTAATGTTCATATAAAATACAAATTCTCACAGAATTATAAATATATAACCACACCTATGGATAAGAAACCCGTCACGCGTTACGCGTTACGCGTCACGATCCTCACAAATCATGCATTTTTAACACATCTAAACCCTGATTGACTGTTATAACTGGCCGGTTTTTCCTTTGTTCTGGTAGCACACCAGAAACAATATATATCCTGGAGGTTCCATGAACCTCCACATAAAATTTTAAAAGTACCTGAAAGGGGGCCTTTAGGATTTATCTGAAATCCTTCAGGTTTATGGTACCAGTCAGAACACCACTCCCATACATTACCGGCCATATCCATTACACCGTAAAAAGATAAGCCTTCCGGGAAAGAGCCAGCAGGTAACGTTCCTCTTCCCTGTTCCAGAACCATCATTCTCCCGGTAAGGCCGTCTCTATCCATTCTCAGGTTATTACATTTATTCCTGTCCCATTCCTGTCCCCACGGGTAAGTTCTAAAATCAGTACCTCTTGCAGCTTTTTCCCATTCCGCCTGTGTGGGGAGTCTTTTGCCTTTCCATAAAGCATAAGCGCTGGCATCATTCCATGTCACATTTACAACAGGGTAATTTCTGTAAAAAGCACTGTAGTATTTCTTCCACTGACCTTCACTTATGTATCCGGTTTTATTAACAAACTCCTCATACTGTCCATAGGTGACAGGATATTTATCTATATGATAATCATCGAGACGAACCCTGTACACAGGCATTACCTGCCATTTAGAGCCGAGAAATCCTATCTGTTCTTTACTTCCCAGTATAACCTCTCCTGAAGGTATAAAAATCATATCATCTGGATTTACTGAATCCTGTATCGTGTTTTTAATTTCTACAACAGGAACTTTTTTTTCCTGTGTTATAACTGAAGGAGGAGTTTTGTTTCCCTGACCTATACCTGAAGGAGACACAGATGGAATATTGTTATAAATCAGTGCCAGTTTCATTTCTTCCGCACAGGAAAATCTATCTTTCACATCAAGAGAAAGAGCTTTCATAATAACATTTTCGAAATTTCTGGACAGAGATGGAGAAAAATTTCTTACAGGCTCAAAGGCAAATGGTACCAGAGGAGGCATACCGGTACTTAAATGGTGAAGAGTTGCTCCGAGAGCATAAATATCACTCGCCGGTTCTATCTGTCCTTTATACTGTTCAGGCGGAGCATAGCCCTGTGTGCCTATAACAGTATGACTTGCATCAGTTTCTGACGCCATAGTTCTTGCTATTCCGAAATCAACAAGTAAAACCTTTCCGTCAGAGTGGCGTAACATTATATTACCCGGTTTTAAATCTCTATATATAACAGGAGGTTTCTGACTGTGGAGATATGATAAAACATCAAGGATCTGGCATGCCCAGTCTATCAGATTCACTTCAGGCAAACCCGGATTGCCCTGATTCTCAAGGACTGTTTCAAGATCCTCTCCTTCAATGAAATCCATTACCAGATAATAAACTCCATGGTCTACAAAATAATCGACGACCTTTGGCATATTGGTATGATGAAGCTTACGAAGCATTTTAGCTTCTTCTTCAAAACGTTTTCTTATATATTCCTGTTCCTGTTGAGAAGAAAATTTCGGAGACATTTCTTTAAGAGCACATTTATCCCCGAAGTGTTCATCAATTGCTTCATAGACAGAACCCATCCCTCCTGACTTTACAGGTTTAACAACCTTATATCTGTCTGCAAGGATAGTTTCATTTTTAAGAATACCTAATCCTTCTGTCAGGTTACTTCCACAACGGGAACAAAATTTTGATGTATCTCTATTTTCCGTACTGCATTTCTGACATTTTCTAGCCATAAAAACACCTTAAATAGTAAAAAGTGAGATACAAGAGGTGAATTATAATATATTCTCACTTCTCACTTCTCACTTCTCGTATTTCCATCATCTTTTCTTCTTTTTTTTCTTTTTCTTTTTTTTATTTTTTCTGTCATCTTCTTTTTTCAATGCCGGTTTAACCTCTGCTGTTTTGTCCTGACTTATCTCTTCTGAAGTTTTTACTTCTTCATATTCTCCGTCCGGTTCTGATATGTCTTCTTCTACATACTCTTCCGCATCTTCTTCGAGATCAAATTCCACACCGCAATTCTGACAGAAAGCCATATCAAGCCTGTTCAAAGTCTGGCAGTTCGGACACAGGTTAAATATTTCATCTTCCTCTTCTTTTTCCGGTAATTTTTTAATAATAGATATATTACAGGTCATATCTTCTGCAGTACTTATAAGTTCTGTTATTCTAAAAGGCTTTTTAGAGAGTAAATTTTCTTCTTCTTCCTGTAAAAATAACTGTACAATTTCATTGATTATATCCTGTATGAGCTCTTCTTTTGTCATAAATTCTGCACCGCAGCTTCTACAATATCTGCTTTTAGTTCTATTAAAAATATTACAGTTGCTGCATATACTCAAATTTTCCTTTTCCGGCTCATTTTCAAGCTTTAATAACTCTTTTTGTTTTTCTTTTCTTGTAATTATTATATTGGATAAAACAGGGAAATTAACTTTATCTACTCTGTCAATTAAGAGACTCCTCAATTTGTCCTTTTCATAAGGAATCTTCCAATCTTCTTTTGCTTCTCCTATCTTATCAAGTAACTCATCATATAAATTAATAAATCCTGGCTCCAGTATTATAGCTTTTCTGATATGTTTGAGAGCTTTCTGAAATTCACCGTTTTTTGTATAGATACGGCCGAGATTACTGTAGGCTTCCGCACATTCTTCGTCTATACTCAGAGCAAGATTATAATACTTTATGGCACTGTCAAACATTTCCCTGGATTGATAAATATTTCCAAGACCTACATAGGCCTCCAGATTATCCATATCACGTTCCAGAACATATGAAAAATGTTGTAAAGCACAATCTATATCTCCCTGTTTATATTTTATATAGCCTGCCTTCAAATAGGCATCTATATAATCAGGATTGAGTTCAATAGCCTTATTAAAATAAGGCAGACTTTCTTCATATTCGCCTTCTACAAGGTATATCTGACCGATAAACAAATAAATATCTGCTATATCCGGTCTTGTCTGAAGGGTTATTTTATAATAATTAAGAGCATTCTGAAAATCTCCGGAAGTATAGTAAATATTAGCAAGTTCATAATTAATTTCAGGATCTGAAGGATTATATTTCAGAGCTTCTTTAAGATATATAAGAGCACTTTCGAGATCTCCTTTAAGGATATATTTCCTGGCTATTTCTCCGAGTTCTCCTGCTTTAGAAAGTACATGGTCGTCCTTATGGTCTTCCTCCTGTTCAGTATCATCAGTCTCCAGGTCATCATCCACAAGAACTATCTCTTCTATTATTTCCTCGTCAGAAGAACCTCTTTCATCTCCTTCAAAAACCACTATTTCTTCTATTACTTCTTCCTCATAGTCTCCCTCTACTTCATCTTCATATTCATCAGTAATTTCTTCTTTTTCCTGCGGAACAGGAACAACTTTATCTAACTTTACGCCTCCGGCTTTATCGGGAGATAACTGTCGCGACGTCAGTGCTTTTATAAGAAATGTGCTTGCATCAGGAGAAATAGGAGTTCCTCCGTCATAAGCTTTTTTAATAGATTTTTCCAGATCTTCCCACGATGTATCACCTTTAAGTATATATCCCGATGCTCCTGCATTAAAAGAACTTAAAAACTCTTCTTCTGCAAGAGAAGTAGTGAGTATGACTATTTTACTTTCAGGGGAAATTTCTTTTATGCCATTTATAACATCAAGTGGTTTAATATCAGGGAGCTTAAGCTCCATAAGTATAACATCAGGTTTTACTTCGGCAGACATAATAGAGCTCAGGGCATTCTTGCCGTTATAGGCTATGCCTGTAACAGTGACTCCTTTGAAAAAGGCTGCTACATCTTTAAAATTATTGCACATATCCCTGTCACTGTCTATAATAAAAACTTTTATCAGTTCACTTTTACTTTCATGACTTACATCACATATTTTTTGTTCTTTAACTATAAGTTTTCCTGTCCTGTATCTGCTGTCTGTAAGGCCAAAATTCTTTTTATATGCATTAAGAAGACTCTGTTTTAAAATAGTAGAATTGGTATAACGGTTATCCAGTTCATATTCCAGACATTTCATTACAATCCGTTCCGTATCTACTGATATCTTCGGCTCAATCTTTCTCAGAGGTGTAAATTTAAAAGCTTCTTCAGGAAGCATTCCTGAAAGAAGTTCATATATAGTAGCTCCAATAGAATAGATATCGCTTCTTATTTCTCTTGCCCCTACATATTGTTCCGGCGGGGCATATCCGTCTGTGCCGTAACTTTCTTCATCCTCTTCCTGTTCAAAAGCGGCAGTGCCGAAATCTACCAGCATTATCCATCCGTCGGAATCCCTTATAATGAGATTGGCAGGCTTTATATCTCCATGTATAACAGGAGGTTTCTGTTCATGAAGATATTCCAGAATTCTGCATATCTGTATTGACCATTCTATTACCTGTTTTTCCGGTAATCCTCTGTCTCCGCCATGTTCTTCCAGAATTATTTCAAGGTCTTTACCTTCTATGTAATCCATAACAAGATAGCAAATATCATTTTCCACAAAATAATCTGTCACACATGGCAGGTTAGGATGGCGCAGGTTGGCCAGTAATTCTGCTTCTTTCTTAAAAGGTCTCAGTATTTCTTCTTTTTTATCATGCGGTAAATCTTTGAGGCCTTTTCTATATATTCCTTTTATGGCACATGCTCTGTTCAATCTCACATCATAACCAAGAGATATCCCTCCGACACCTCCTGAAGAGAGAGAAGAAATTATTTTATATCTATCTTTAAGAAGATTTTTTTCCTCTTTTTTTTCTTTAATTCCAAAAGGGCATCCGCATTGTTCACAAAAAAGGGCTCCATCAGGATTCTCACTGTAACATTCCAGACAATACATCTTGTTTTGACTCCTAGTATATATTCACAGAATAGGTTAATTCTACAATTACTTATATACTTCCTTTCTGAAAAATTCTTTTCTTTTATAATTTCATAAGAAAAATAAAAATGGTAAGGGCTTACCATTGATTATTTATTACTATAAAAATTATATATGTCCTGTCAGATGTGCTCTCGTGCCATAAATTATTTATATAAGTTGCCTCTACATAATTTTTACTTTTTAAAACCTGTTATACTATCTTCTTTTTTCTGTCTGACTGTGCTGTCATCCTGTTCGTCTATATCTTCTTCATTTTCATTAAACCCGGTAATATTATAAGTGTCTGCATCCCTGAATCCCGTATTTATACACTATATATTATATCAGAGTGGCAAAAAATTAGCAAGCAGTATAATAGTCATTACAAAGGAAGCAATCCCTCCGGATTGCTTCCTTTCTACATGTGAAAGAGTCTGACTGATTTCAATATGTTAAATTTCTTTTGCGAATTTTTTCAATTTTTCCTCACTCATTGCCGGTATTATCTCTCTTACTTTCGTTAACCCCCTTACTGCTTCTAATTTTATCTCAGGCTCATTCTTTTTAATCTCTATCTGTTCTTTTATTGACTTAATCAATTCGGATATTTCATTCAGTCTGACCTTAAATAAATCCTCCTCGTACCCCTTACAAATAGCCTTTATAATATTATCTCTTTCGTTTTCAAGTTCTATAATCTTCTGCTTAAGCTCTTTTATCTCTTTCTTTTTAACTTGCTTTGATACACCTGTCCCCGTTTTTTTATATTTCTCCAGATCAATATTCCCCAGTTCTTTAATTACTATATCCTTCACGATACCTTCTATTTTTTCCGCTCTAATTCTTTTTTTGTAACAAATTCTATTGCCATTATATGAAGAACATATATAATATTTATATAAACAATTTCCCCTTAAGGAAGAGCCTCCAACGAAGGCTCTCTTGCATTTATCGCAAATCATTAAACCGGAGAGCGGAAAAATACGAGCGTTAATTTTTCGCCCCCAGTTTTCACGTTTTTTCCTCTGTGCTTTTTCATACAATTCTTCACTGATAAGAGCAGGGTGCGCATCCACCTTCACAACTCCATTATAGCTTCTTTCACCGAGATAAAGCCTGCTTTTCAGAATTTTACACAGATGGCTTATATTCCAGTTTTTTCCTCTGGGGGATTTTAATTTTGAATTCAAGAATTCAATTAAAATTTCAAGGTGTTTCCCTTCTGCAGACATTTTAAAAACTTGCTGGATAACAGGAGCTACATCCGGATCCGGCTCCAAGGTAGTATGCTGATCTTTTTCCAGTCTTACCCTCTTATATCCTACGGGGATAGGCCCATTCGGGACAAATCCCTGACTGGCTACCTCGGCCTGGCCCTTACGAACTTCCTGACCGAGATTAAGTGAGTAAAACTCTGCAACTACTTCCAGAATGCCCTCGATGAGCCGGGAATAAATATCATCACCCAGGGCTTCAGAGATTGAATATAGTTCTACCTTATGACGTCGGAGCAAGGCCTTATAAGTAACCGCGTCTTCCCTATTTCTTGCAAAACGGTCCAATTTATGGACCAGTATTACTTCGAAATTTTTTTTCTTTGCGTCAGTAATCATCCTCTGAAACTCCGGCCTATTAGAACTTGTCCCGGATTCGGCCTTATCTATATAAACTTCAATAATGTGATATTTTTGGCTTTCCGCGTAATCCCTGCAGGCTTTAACCTGGGCGGCTACACTATTTTCTATGTCCTGTAATATAGAAGATACACGGGCATATATGCAGCAATTTTTCATTCTGACTTCACCGGCTTTTGTTTTTCTTTTATTATACTACTAGACCGCCACAGTATTTTAAACCAATAGAAAAATGTAGTATAATGGTCTAAAAA
>CAYSLJ010000130.1:0-20389 GCA_964431735.1 uncultured Synergistia bacterium
TGACGCGAGGATGATAACCGTTCTAACAATTTGCCAGGGTTATTTTCTTACAGTCACTAACCATGACCGGAGCGGTCACAACGAAGTATCAAATTTTTTCTCCCGTAACGCGTGACGCATTACGATTCTCATATAAAAGTCTGATTTTTTATTTACTGACCTGAGCATAAGCATGTAATAACAGTCTTCCTCCCGTCACGCGTCACGCGTTACGCGTCACGAGAGCAGATATTTATTATTTATGCTCACCTCAGTAATAGTGAAAAACTGGCTTTTTTTATTTTTAAAAAAATATGATATAATATTACCGGGAAAAGGAAGGAGACTTTCCGGAATCTCCGGTCAGTTTTTCCGTGTTGCCTTCCCACTGATGGTTGATAGGTTCGAGTCCTATTATCAGACAATCCCGACTTGAAGGGCCGGCCTTTTAAGGCATCAGAAAAAAAGCCATGCAGGTTAAAACCTCCGCTTTCACTCTGAGGCCCTTTAAGGAGGGGCAATATTCCGGCTCATAATAAATAAAGGATTGGATAAAAAAATGACAGGTAATTTATACAGGAAAGAAATCTGTCACAGAATATTTAGAGTAAAAAGTAAACAAATTGGATTTTACTTACTTTTCACTATTCACTACTCACTTTTCACTGATTAGAAGGAGAATAATCATGAAAGATTTACTTTTAGCCGTGGCTTCTGTTATTATTATTGCCGTCGCTTCTATAAATGCTATTAAATATTTTTTTAAGAGACATACAATTTTTGAATATGAAAGGGGTTTATTATATACTGGAGGAAAATTCGTAAAGATTCTTCCTCCCGGCCAGTATGTAATATTTACCTTTACTTCTTACATTACAGAGATTGATATCAGGCCAAGATTTGAAACAATAACAGGTCAGGAAGTAATAAGTTCCGACGGCGTAACGATAAAAATAAGTATGGGAGCAAAATATGAAATAACAGACCCTCATGTGGCGGTCAATAAAGTGCAGAATTATCAGGGGGAGTTTTATCTGCTTATGCAGATGGCTTTAAGGGAAATTGCGGGAAATACTAAAATCGACGAAATCATTGAACAGAGAAATATTCTGGGTGAGAAATTAATAGAGAATGCCTCCCGAAAGGTTGAAGAACTGGGTCTGAAACTCCTGTCTGCAGACATAAAAGACATTATGTTTCCGGGAGACCTGAAGAAAATCTTCTGCCAGGTCGTAAAAGCCCGAAAAGAAGGAGAGGCGGCACTTGAAAAAGTAAGAGGAGAAACAGCAGCTCTCAGAAATCTTTTGAATGCGGCAAAAATGGTGGAAGAAAATCCTTCTCTCTTACAGTTAAGACTTATACAGTCAATCGGTGAATCGTCAGGTAATACGGTAGTATTGAATATGTCAGATAATTCACTTGTTTTAAAGGGAAAATACGGAATTAAAGAGATTCCTGAAAAAGAAGGACAGGTAAAATGATCGTAAGTTATCGTGCCGGAAGAGAAATTGTAAACTTCTGCCACAGATCAATAAAAATACTGTTATGTTTTTTATGTTTCATACTTATCGAGGAGGCAATGAAAGTGGATACAAAAATTTCATCTGAACTCAAAGATATAACTATTCCTGACGGCTGGACATGTACGGTTCTGACTGAAGAAATAGAAAAAGCAGAAAGACCTCATGGACTCAATGCTCCTCTGGAAATAGCAGAGTTTGTCAACAGAACGGCAGAGTTTGACGGCCATAATAAAAAAATTAATCCCTCTCTGAAACTTTATTTTTATGATATTTCAGAAAAAGAAAAAATCAAGGCTATTATAAAGAAAGAAGCTTTTTATTCATGGAATATACCCGTATATTTTGATGAGACCAAAAACTTTATTATAATTACATCTCCTTCTTACATAAATAATGGAATATTTACGGAAGAAGCAAAAAAATATTATTCTCCTCTGGAAAAATCATTGAAAGAATATTTCGCTAAATTAAGAGAAGAAAAAATAACTCAACTTTAGAACGGTACCGATTTATACCCCCTTCATTCAAATTAAATAAATTATTTTTTTTCAATGAAACTTTTTCTCAATTTATATGGTTTTATTATATAGAAATTAAATAAAAATTAATAAGGAGAGATCGAAAATGAAAATTAACTCTGAATTAAATGTCGGACATCCTGCAGGTTCTGTAACACGTAAAAAGACTGAAAAGAAAATCTCCGATTCTGTTGTTTTTTCGGAAATAAAATCTGATAACTTTATCTCTGACGTAAATAAACTTAAAAATATGCAATCCTGCAGAAAAAATACCGAAGAGAAAAAAATCCTTGCCAGTCTTATGAAGGCAGAAAATAAGCCGGAAGATGCAAAAACGGATCTTGAATTTATAAAAGAACATAAACATAAAAACAGAACACTGAAAGACTCTTCAGATGAATTTTTAGAAATTCTCACCACTCTGGGAAATGAAAATACAGAAGAAGTAAGAGAAGTTTTTAAAAGAATCAGTACTATTGAATGTAACAAAGAAAGGGAGGAAGAAAAAGAGGTTCTCCTGAACCTTGCAAAGGCTGAAAACGAATTAAAACAGGGTATAGAAAATTTTGATATTGTAAAACAGTATAAGAATGAAAAATATACTTTAAAGGCAGGAGCCGATGAATTTTCAGAACTTCTCACAACTCTCGGGAAGGACAATACAGAAGAAGCAAGAGCAATTTACAAAAGATACAGTCCTATTAAAGATGATAGAGAGAGGAGTGAAGTAAAAGAAGTTATCATGAAACTTGGAAAGGCTGAAAATGAATTTAAACAGGGTATAGAAAATTTTGATTTTATAAATGGATATAAACATGAAGATAAAACCCTGAAGAGAGCTGCAAAGGAATTTTCAGAACTTCTCACAACTCTCGGTAACGACAATACGGAAGAAGCAAGAGAGATTTTCAAAAGAATCGGATCCATGAAAGATGGTAAAGAAAAACAGGAAGCAAAAGAAGTTATCATGAAACTTGGAAAGGCTGAAAATGAATTTAAACAGGGTATAGAAAATTTTGATTTTATAAAGGGATATAAACATGAAGATAAAACCCTGAAGGAAGCTGCACATGAATTCTCAGAACTTCTCACCACTCTCGGGAACGACAATACAGAAGAAGCAAGAGAGATTTTCAAAAGAATCGGCTCAATGAAAGACGGAAAAGAAAAACAGGAAGCAAAAGAAGTTATCATGAAACTTGGAAAGGCTGAAAATGAATTTAAACAGGGTATAGAAAATTTTGATTTTATAAAGGGATATAAACATGAAGATAAAACTCTGAAGAGAGCTGCAAAGGAATTCTCAGAACTTCTCACCATTCTCGGTAACGACAATACAGAAGAAGCAAGAGAAATTTTCAAAAGAATCGGCTCAATGAAAGACGGAAAAGAAAAAGAAGAAGCAAAAGAAGTTATCATGAAACTTGGAAAAGCTGAAAATGAATTTAAACAGGGTATAGAAAATTTTGATTTTATAAAGGGATATAAACATAAAGATAAAACCCTGAGGGAAGCTGCAGGTGAATTTTTAAAAATTCTCAGTAAAGCAGGAAATGACAATACAGATGAAGCAAGAAAAAAATTTATAGCACTCAACAGGTAACAGCATATTATAGTTACGTTCATAACAACAGACATGACATGAGCGGTCACAAGCAAATATGAAATTTAACAAAGAGTGAAGCATAAGACTTCATCATTTTCATATAAATCCATAATTGCAGTCGCAAAAATCTACCGGTTCAAACCGGTAGATTTAATTTTTAATTGACAAAGATCAGGTTAAAAATTATAATTCTGATTTATAGTGTAGTTCACAACAAATTACAGATAATCCTCGCGTCACGCGTCACGCGTTACGCGTCACGAAGCACTTAATTTCTAATAAGTTATGAAACTAACTATAATATATAAATATATGAAAGGAATTTATTTATGAATTTAGTTTTTTTATCACCCCATTTTCCGCCGAATTATCATCTGTTCTGTGTAAGATTAAAAGATATGGGAGTAAATGTTCTGGGTATAGCAGATGCACCATATGAAGAATTAAACGAAGAATTAAAATCGTCACTTACTGAATATTATAAAGTAGATAACATGGAAGATTACGACCAGATTCTGAAAGCTGTCGGTTTCTTTACCCATAAATACGGGAAGATAGACAGAGTAGAATCCCATAATGAACACTGGCTGGAAATAGAGGCAAGACTCAGAAGTGATTTTAATATGTTCGGTATAAACAGTGCCGCAGTAGATCATATAAAATTAAAATCCCTTATGAAAAAGAAATTTAAAGGAGCAGGCCTTTCTGTAGCACAGGGAAAAGTCGTTAAAGATATAAAAGAAGCAGAATCTTTTATTAAAAAAGTATCTTACCCTGTCATAGCAAAACCTGATAAAGGAGTGGGTGCTTCAAATACCTATAAAATCCATAACAGACAGGAACTGGAAGATTTTTTTGCAAAGAAAACACCTGTTGACTATATTATGGAAGAATTTGTCGAAGGTAATATATACACCTTTGACGGACTGACAGACAGAGAGGGGAATATTGTTTTCTACACATCCCATACCTACGGCCAGGGTGTAATGGAATCCGTCCATGAAGATAATGACATGTATTATTATTCCTTCAGAGAAATACCGGCAGATCTGGAAGATGCAGGTTTCAAAATAGTTAAAGCATTCAATGTAAAAGAAAAATTTTTCCACTTTGAATTTTTTAGAAAAAAAGACGGGAACGGTATAATTCCTCTGGAAGTAAATATAAGGCCTCCCGGAGGTCTTACTACAGACATGTTCAATTTTGCCTGTGATATTGATGTATATAAAGCATGGGCAGAAATAATAGCTACAGGGAAATTATCCTTTGAGTACAGCAGAAAATTCCATTGCTGCTATATAGGAAGAAAATATAGTAAAAACTATACGTATACCCATGATGAAGTAATCGATAAATATAAAGAGTTAATAGTACTTCACAAGGAAATGCCTCCCCTGTTTCATATTATGGGCAATTATGCCTATCTTGTCCGGCACGAAGATTTTAACGTAATAAAAGAAGCAATAGATTTTATTCTTATGAAAAGTTACTGACCTGAGCATAAGCATGTAATAAAAGTTTTCCTCCCGTCACGCGTTACGCGTTACGCGTTACGCGAGCATATATTTATTATTTATTCTCACCTCAGTAAAAGAGGAACGTAAGTAATTTATAAATAAAAAACATAAAATCAAATAAAAGAATGAGAAGAAGACATGCATTAAGGATATTCCTTAGCGGACTAATATCTTTCATTATGCCTGATACAGGCAGGGGCAGAGAAAATAAAAGTAATAAAAACCATATTAAATATCCTCTGCCATTAATAATAGCTCCTGGAATTAAAGGATAACAGATTGTTATTGTCACCATAATTGGTGCCCAGTCTTCAACAAGCTCTCCAAATGTTCGGGGGGTTTTTAATTTATAACGGCTCTGCGGCTTTATAACAGAAATTTCTTCTTTTACCCCCATGTAATTCATAAGAGCTTCTTTAAAATCTGTCATACTCAAATATCTGTTTAAAGGCTGAATTTCTATAGATTTAAGAACTATTTTCTCAAGTTTGTCCGGTATGTCAGGATAGAGACTTTTCATGGGAGGAAATTTGAAAGGGCTTTCCGTGGGATCATATTTCGTAAGCATCTGAAACAGTAATACTCCGAGACTGTATATATCTGATTGAGGACTGGACTGAACAATACCTTTATACAGTTCAGGCGGTGCATAACCGGGAGACCCGAGACGAAAAGTATCTACCGATTTATCAGGATTATAATAACGGGCTATGCCGAAATCAATAAGTTTTATTCTTCCCATCTGTGTTATCATAATATTTGCCGGTTTTATATCTCTGTAAACGATTGGAAATTCAAAAGAATTATGCAGATAATCCATTATATCTGCAATTTCTATGGCCCATGAAATACTTTTTTCAACGGTTACTGAAGCAGGATTGGATTTAAGTATTTCTTCAAGAGTCTGTCCGTCAATATATTCTATAACAAGATAATCTCTATCATTTTCCTTAAAAAAATCAAAAATTTTCGGTATTCCATCATGAGAAAATCTTTTCATAAATTCAGCTTCTTTTTCAAACAATTCCCCTGCCTGTTCAGGATCATCAAAACATGCAGCAGAGGGATTCAATTCTTTAATTACAACTCTCATATAAGGATGAAACATAGTATCTGCAAGATAAGCATTACCCATGCCTCCCCTGCCGAGAAGTCTTATTATATTATATGTGCCGTTCAATATTGTTCCCTGTGATATTTCCATAATAATTCGTGACGCGTGACGCGTAACGCGTGACGCGAGGCAGTTGAAAATTTAACACTTATTATAAGATTATAGTTAGTTTCATAACTTATTAGAAATTAAGTGCTTCGTGACACGTAACGCGTGACGCGTGACGCGAGGATTATCTGTAATTTGTTGTGAACTACACTATAATACTGAATCTTGCACAGGAAATCCTTCCTGATGAGCAGGATTTTTCACAAACAGAATAGAAAATTTAATAATAGTAGGGACACTTTTCCTTGAGTTTGCCTCCGCACTTACTGCAGAAAAGATGATCGTCCTTATTTTTTGTATTACACGACAGACATATCAATGTAAGTCCAGGTATTTCCAGCACATCTGCCAGCAAATTTTGAGTTCCGCAGTAAACACAGAAAATCTGGTTTATCCCTCCGGGAACATCAAGATTTGCAGAACAATTAATACACTTTACACTTTTTCCTGTCAACATTATTTACTCTCCTGTTCTTAATTTTTACTGAGGCTACTATAAGACCTGTACCTTCTCTATATCTATGAAATATATTTCTCTTTTAACTCTTATAAGTCCTTCATTATGAAACATTTGACTTACTGATATAAATATTGCATAATAGTGTGTATATCAGTATATGGGAGGACTAGAAAATGAAGTATTATGTATATGAATCTACAATTGATGAAAAAGAGAGAAAATTTGTATCTATTGTCGGGACTGAGATTATATTTGAAAAAGGTATGAAAAAAGAGGTAATAGCAGGTGAATTAAAAGAAGGCCTGGAATTAAAGAGAGACAACTTCATACCGAACAAAGCATTCATTGAAGTATTTCACGGTGTAATATCCAGAGAAATAATTCATGATCCCGATGCCATAAGTGAAGCGGAGAAAATAAAAGAAGGTTTTGTGTATGTTATAGATAAGAGAGTAGGAAACCCCGAAGGAAATATAAATGCTGAAGATATAATTGGAGCCATACAGGTCGATAAAGGTTCTCTGGTAGATAACAGTTATCATGGAAATCCGAATTATTGTCTCCTGACAGATGAGGGATTATTTCAATTATCCGATACACTCGAGACAGGACTGTTAAAAGAGCTTGAAAAAATTATGGAATCGTGAAGGGTGAGTCGTGAAAAGTGAAAAATGAAAAGTGAAAAGTGAAAAGTGCGTAGTAGGGGTGAACCACTGTGTTCGCCCGGTACCGGTGAAATCACGCATTACGCATTACGCATCATAACCACCCGTCACGCGTTACGCGTTACACGTTACGATTTAAGAAGTAATATATAACCGGTCACTGAAAAAGGGGGTGATTTTTTATGATAGTAAAACAACTCTGTCCCGGCGGAGACAGAAATTTCAGTTATATTGCAGGAGATAAAGAAGGAGGTTCAGGGATTATAATAGATCCTTCCTATAATCCTGAGATGATTCTGGAAGAAGCAAAAAAACTCGGCCTTGACATTAAATATATATTCTGCACCCATGGTCATGGCGATCATACGAACGGGAATAGTACAATAAAAAAACTTACAGGCAAAACACCTTTGCTTTACGGTCACAGAGACGAAGAAACAGGTGTGACTGTTTCAGACGGGATAGAACTTCCTCTCGGTTCTTTAAATATAAAAATAATTCATACTCCCGGACATACAGAGGATTCTATGTGTATTTATACAGGTAATGCACTTTTCACGGGAGACACGCTTTTTGTCGGCAAAATAGGAGGAACTCACAGCAGAGAAAATGCTTTGAAGGAATATGTGTCATTACATGAAAAATTAATGTCTCTGCCTGAAGAAACAGTAGTTTATCCGGGACACAATTACGGAACTTCTCCTGTTTCTACTATAGGTGAAGAAAAGAGAAACAATCCTTTTATAATTCAGCCTGATTTTAAAGCCTTCCTATATCTGAAAAACAACTGGACACAATATAAACTTGAACATGGAATTACATAACTGGTAAGAAGGAAGTTTTGGTACAGACTACCAGATAAACTTGAACATGGAATTACATAACTGGTACGAAGAAAGTTTTGGTACAGACTACCTTTCTATCTATGCCCACAGGGATGATAGAGAGGCGGAAGATGACGTAAAAGATATAATAACACTTACAGGTGCAAAAGAAAACTGGCCTGTTCTTGACCTGTGCTGCGGAACGGGAAGGCATTTGCGCGCCTTTCGGAGAGCAGGATATAAATTCCTGTATGGAATAGACCTTTCCATAGATTTGCTGACACAGGAAGACAGTATAGATATTATGTATATTCAGGGAGATATGAGACATATTCCTTTCAAACAATATTTTCACCTCGTCTTAAGTCTTTTTACTTCCTTCGGTTATTTTTTCTCAGACAGTGAAAATTTAAAGGTTTTAAAGGAAGTAAAAGGCTGTTTGCTTCCAGGCGGCATATTTCTCCTGGATTATATGAACAGATCGTATATCGAAAAAAATTTAATTACAGAAGATACCGTATATAAGGACGGTAAAGAGATAATCTCGAAAAGATGGATTTCCGGCGACGGCCTTCGTGTTGAAAAGGAAATAAAAATCAGAGAAAATAATGATGAAAAACTCTATTATGAATCAGTAAGATTATTTACCTGTTCAGAAGTGTATAACTTATTTAAAGAAGCAGGTTTTACAGATCTCAGATGTTACTGCGGACCGGCCCCGGATAAAAGTCCGAGAATAACCTTTACAGGGAGAAAGGAATATTAATCATGAGAACATTTGACAATATAAATACGGAAAAATTATGTGAATTCTGTGATCTTATTTCAGTTGGAACTGCCTGCGGCCCTGCAGTAAAATGGGCAGGGGAAAGACTTGACACATGGAGTTCCCATATGGTAGAAGACGGATTTCTTCTCCTTTTACCGCCCGGAAGCACTGTGGAACAGATAAGAATCCTCTATGTGTCACATATAGATGAAATAGGCGGTATAGTAATGTCACCCGGAGCATCCGGCAAAATGTTCAATACACGTATAATAGGTACAGTCCCCCGGGCTTTTTCAGAAAGACCTTTAATTGCCATGGATTATCTGGATAATGATGGCACATCTTTAAGAGATTGCAACGGTATTATATCGGGAGGTGATCTTCTGTTACATGGTAAGGATTTACAGCCATTCACAACAGTTTTCACCTTTAAAGAAAAAGCATCTATTTACGGTGAATGGATTGAAGGTAAAGCCATTGATCCGAGAGTTACTGCATTCGGAGTAATTGAGGCAGCATCTATGATAAAAAGATCTGATATTGCAGTAATGCTTGTTTTTGCAGAAGAATGTTCTATGTTTGCAGCAAGAAAAGGAGCCTGTTTTGCCAACAACAGATTAAAGTCTCTCTCACTCGTGGTAAACTGTGATGTTCCGGGATTTAAGAATGTAGAAGGCGGACATATTGAAGACTGTATTATGAGACTTTACGAGGGAAAAAACCTTATAGATCCTTCTTTTGGCATTACTATGTATGAGAAACTCGTAAAAAGCGGATGCAATCTTTCTATGGGAGCTTCCCTTACAGGGAGTCAGACATCGCTGTTTATCCCACTGTGTCATACGATATCACTGGCAGTTCCTGCAGAAGAAGCCCATGTAGCAAGAACAAGAGCTTCCCTGAGAGCATTAAATGAGCTTATAAACGTGCTTGTTACTATTCCTGAAGTTTTTGGGTAAAAATTTAAAAGCCGAATTTGTTTAATTCCCTTATAATATCGTCCTGTCCAAAAGGTTTTGGTATATAAGCGGAGGCTCTGCCTTCATAATAGGCATTAAAAACAGTATCCGGGTCATTAAGAGCTGTTAACATAATTATTTTTACTTCTTCTTCAATTCCAAGCTCATCTTCTATGTCACGAATCTGTTTCAATGCTTCCAGACCGTCCATACATGGCATCATAATATCCATAAAAATCAAATCATAAGGCTCTTCATTCTTATGGGCATAAGCAAAAGCATCAATAGCTCCTATACCGTTAAGGACACAATTGCATTCCCAGCCCTGCATGGCAAGTAATGTTTTAAGCATATTCCGTATATGAGTATCATCTTCTACAATCAAACATTTCATAGTTTTTCTCCTGACTGTCATAATAACTGCCATAAACGTATGGTCACGTATTACTCTCTTCACCCTTCACAATTATACTACAAAATTCAAAAAATACCTTTTATCAGTGAAAAATTCAAAAAATACCCTATTGATAAGATAGAATAAGTGAGTTATAATGATTGGATATCATTTTCTATTATAAAAAATGTCATGAAATACTCATATAAATATTATGTCAGAATTCTGTAATAATTGTATAAAAAACAATATAAATGAAGCCGGGTTCTGCAGCGGATGCGGAAATATTCTTGATATGTCTCTTCTCGGAGGACATCTGCCTCCTGAAACAATTCTGCTTAACCGTTATAAAATCGTTACTTTAATAAAAACCGGCGGTATGCTGAATGTTTATAAAGCAAAAGATAAAAAATTCAACAACCTGTGTGCAGTCAAAGAACTGGTTACTTCTTTTGACGATGAAACAGAGGAAAAAGAAATTACAGAATGGTTTAAAAGAGGAGCAATGCTTCTTGCAGGTCTGGATCATCCGAATTTGCCGAAAGTTCTGGACTACTTCGTTATTAATGAACGTTATTATCTTATAATGAATTTTATAGAAGGATATGATCTGGAAAGCAAGCTAACCAATGAAGGAGAGCCGGGGTTACCGGAAGAAAAGGTTGTAGAATGGGCTATAAAAGCGTTAGAAATTCTGGATTATTTGCATAATCAGGATCCTCCTGTTGTTTACCGTGACATAAAACCTTCCAATATTATGATACATAAAGATGGACGGGTCATGTTAGTGGATTTCAGTATAGCCAGAACAATCTATGATGACGGTCAGATAAAAAAAACCGCTATAGGTACACCGGGATATGCTCCTGAAGAACAGTATAAAGGTAAAGTTGAGCCTCGGTCAGATCTTTATGCCCTTGGTGCAACCATTCATCACCTGCTTACCGGTTCATATCCTGCACCTTTTACATTTACACCGCTGAGAAGGTTAATTCCGTCAATATCTTATGAACTTGAAAATGTTGTTATGAAATCCCTGAAAGAAGACATAGGTGAAAGATTTTTAAGTGCAAGAGATATGATTGATGCCCTGTCTTTCAAACAGGAAATAAAAGAAATAAAAGAAGAAGAATATTCAAAATCTTCTGTTTTAAATCCCGCAATGATTTTAATTCCCGCCGGATCTTTTAATATGGGATGTGATATTGATTTTTCAGGGGAAAAACCTGTTCATACCGTCGAGTTAAGTTCCTTCTATCTCGGTAAATATCCTGTAACGAATGAAGCTTTCTGTGCTTTCTTAAATTCAGAGGGAAATCAGATAGAATATAATGTTAACTGGATAAATATAGTTTCCAGTAAATGGTGCGGTATACTCGGAGGCCCTAAACCTGGCTCATTCAGAGTCAGTCAGGGCTATAGAAACAGGCCTGTAGTAAGCGTAACATGGTATGGAGCGATAGCATATTGTAACTGGTTGAGTGAAAAGGCCGGCTATGAACCATGTTATGGCCATCGAAACAACAGAGATACAGACCCTTCCACATGGCTCTCCAGTAAAGGATACAGACTTCCTACTGAAGCCGAATGGGAATATGCATGCCGTTCCGGCACAGCTACCCAGTATTACTGGGGTGATAATATCAACGGCGATTATTGCTGGTATCAGGCCAATTCTTCAGGCAATCACCATGATGTTGGACTGAAACTACCTAATAGTTTCGGACTTTATGACATGAGCGGTAATGTATCGGAATGGTGTAATGACTGGTACGGGCCCTATCCTGCTACAAGTGTACAAAATCCTTCCGGCCCTGCCTCAGGTCAGGCCCGTGTACCAAGAGGTGGAAGCTACTGTTCAGGAGCCTTTTACTGCAGGTCGTCAAGCCGCAGTTGCAGCTGGCCATCTGCCCTGTGTAACTCCCTCGGTTTCAGACTGGCAAGAAGTTTTTAATATTTTCTTAATATCACATCTCACATATTACAAATCAGAGCTTGATGCCATCAAGGCAATTTGTTTACAATTGACGGTTGAACGTTCGGAGTTGAAATCAACCATAAATTTTCAACTATATAATAATTTAATAAAAACAAAAATTCCTATGTATCTTAATCAAGGAGGTTTTATGAAAAAATTAGTATTTATAATATTATTCTCTTTTATTATAAATTTCAGTAATAGAGTATTTTCTCAGGAAAATTCAAAAGAAGAAATAAGAATATGTGTAAATATACCTGCTCTCACTCTTACTGTATATAAAAATGACAGGATAATAAAACAGTATAAAATAGCGGCAGGGAGTCCGAAAACACCGACACCTGCAGGACAGTATAAAATAGTCAGCAAAGAAACTGACCCTACATGGTATCCCATGCCGAAACCTGTTAAGAAAATAGATGATAAAGGGGTGGAATACACGGAAATGCTCATTGAAGACCCTGTTCCTCCCGGCCCTGATAACCCGCTGGGAAAATACTGGATGGGTCTTGACAGAGATGATCTTGGCATACACAGCACAAATAACCCTTCTTCCATAGGTTATTCTGTGTCTCATGGATGTATCAGAATGGATCCGGCTCAGGTCAAAGAAGTATTTGATCTTGTACAGATCGGGACAATAGTTGATATAGTCTATAAAACTGCAGATATAGTAGTAGAAGATGACTCGCTATATATAGCAGCATACCCTGACATATATTCCAGAGAAAAAGACAGATTAAAAAATATTAAACATAAACTCGATAAAACAGGTATACCTTACGATGAAAAACTTTTGAAAGAGATAGTGAAAAAAAATTCGGGAACATTCTTTATTGTATCCTGTCCTTACAGAGTAGTCTTTCAGGGACAGGATGTATCTGTAAAATCCATATACCCTATGGACACTATGGGTGGTAAAAAAGAATTTTATATATCTCTGAAAGACTGGAATAATATTTCTTCCGATACTATTATTCTGGATAAAGAGAAAACACTGGCAACTGTAAAAGGGAAAAAAATCAGTTTCATCTTTTATGACGAACGGTGTTATGTTAATGCTATAGAACTTGCAAAAATCGCTGATATGGACTACCAGGTAAATAAAAATACAAGAACATTAATTTTTTACTCGGTAATAATAAAATTAAACGGAAAACCTGTCTGGGGAGAAGGAGATTTAATACAGGAAAAACCATTCATCTCAGTTAAATATATCTCTGATGTAATGGGAATAAAATTTGACTGGAACAACATTACAAAAGAAGCCAGATTTGGTGATACATCTTTCAAATGTGTTCTAAAGAAAGGAAAATCCTTAATCCCTGTGGAGAAACTGGCAGAACATTTCTCTATTCATGTAAAAAGAGAGAACAAAAGACTTATAAATATCTATTATCCTGAATTTCTGCTAAATGGCATCTCACTGACCAGAAAAGCTTTTTTATACCATGGAGAAATATACATATCCTTAAGAGAATTCGGGAATATAACAGGTATAAAATTCCAGTGGAAGCCTGAAAGCAATAGCGCTCTCATAGTAAATAAAAATATTAAAGCCAGACAATTCGGAGGAACAGCATTTTTACCTCTCTCTTCCCTGGTAAAAACAGCACTGGTAGAAGTAAAAAGACCTTCAGAAAATTCTATTTTCATTAAAGTAACAAAAATAATAATAAACAATAAATTTTTACCGGTAGAAGCTTACAGGGACGGCAATAATGATGAAATAATGATACGTTCAGAAGACATGTTCCCATCTGGCTCACAATTTTTTTTATATAATAGTGAAAGTAAAACTGCTACATTTAACGGTGAAACGATAAATGCAATTCAGAGGAAGGAAGGGGTCTATGTTTCTCTCACTGAATTGAGCCGGTTGAAAGGATTTCAGATAGATTATGCTCGTAATGATTGTGTCATAAAAATATTTATCGACATAAAATCAGATAAGAAGTAAAAAATTATAAAAAAAATACAAATGCCCCTTTACATTTTTTCTAATGTCGTGATAAATAATTAACGAATTATAAAAAGGGTAATGATTAAGGGGTAAAAATTACGGAGGTGTATATAAAATGTTAGCAGTTGGCGCTTCATTCGGTTTCGGAGCAGTTGGAATGCAAAATTATATGCAGATAGGCATGGGCGGAGGAATATTTTCTGCCGGTTTCATGTCAAGTATGGGTATGTTCGGAGGAATGAGTTCCATGTGTGTCGGCACAGGCGGAATGACACCATTTATGGGTATGGGCGGATGCGGCATGACAGGCGGACTCGGTATGGGTATGTCAGGAGGATTGGCCAGTGATGCAGACCTGGCATCCCTGAATGCAAGAATAGCAAGAAGAGGAGCTCTTATAAATCAAAGATGTAAAACAGCAAAAATGGGTGGATTTCTTGGGAAATTACTCGGATTTGCAGCAGGAGTTGGTATAGCCGCACTGGTTCTGGGCACAGGAGGAGCAGCTTTACCTCTTGCTCCATTATTGATGGCAGGAGTAATGGGATCCGGTGTTGGAAGTCACCTGGGATTTCTCCTTGGTGGCGGCGGAAGCCTGTCAAGAGGTATTCCTCTCTAGTTCCTGTAAATTAATTGTATATTAAGTATGAATGGTAATTATATACCAGACTCTGACTGGAGTCTCTGAGTAAGGTTACTCTGGAATCCCCTGGTTCAGATTGTTCGAAACTGTCACGGGGAACAGTCATCATAAGCTGTAAAAGGTTTTTACTACACACTACTAAGAAAACTATAGAAACGATGGTATACCATCGTTTTTTTATTTGTTAATGTCTATAAATCATAAAAAAGCTCTGTTTTAGATGGATAACCTACTATCTGAGTCAGTATTTTTTCAATAGGCCTGGTTATTGTCATTTCGAAGGCTAAATGATTTGGAATAAACTGAAAATGTCCTTCTCTCCAGCTCAATATCCTTTTTATAACCTCTTCCCCTTTCCCCCATTTATCTTCTGCATGAACTGCTTTCCCCTGTAAAAAGAACAGTGCAGCTTCTTCTCCTGCAAGGTAAAAACTGACCTTACCGCTCTGTCTTGTATTGACAAGGATTTGAAATATATAAAAAGGTGGTATATAATTTATATCTCCTGCAAATACAAGCCCTTCTATATAGTCAGGAGATGTATAAACAAGGTTCTGGCATTCTTTTAATAACATAGAATAGTCATTTCTATCCAGGTAAAGCTTTATGAGTTTTTTTCTTGCTTCAGTATTGGAAGGGTCTTCTTTAATGAGGGATGTATATCTTTTAAGAGCTTTTTCTTCTTCGAGGTTTTTCTCTCTTACATTAATTTTAAATTCTTTTGTCTTTTTTCCTTCATTCCCATAACCTCTATGACCGTAATCTCTGGCAAATTCCGAAACAGAAAAGGTTACTTCTTTCGATTGTTGCTCAGAATATGGTAAAGAAGGAGGCAGTAATACGTTATCAGTAGGTTCTTCTTTTTTCTTAATAATATATTCTGCATAATTCTTTGGCGTTAAATCTTCTTCTGATTCAGACGGTAAATCTTCCGATCTCTCTTTAAAATAAACCCATTTAACACCTTCTTTTTCTTCCCATGGTGCCTCATTTATTTTTACCTCTTCTTTTGATTGAGAAGGGAAAAATAATTCTTTTAACTTGTTGGTAAGACTTCTTGATTTTTTGTGTTGCAAATATTATTCACCGGCCAGGAAAAATTATGACAGATTAGAATGCAATTCCATGCTGGACGCCTGTTAATTTATTTATCGTTTCCTGTATAGCCTGCACTATCCAGGGCTGAACTTCCAGCTTCAAAGCTTTTGAAAGGTAAGGAACTGCTTTGTTATCACCTAAATTGCCAAGAGCTTTTACTACATTATAACGGACTGTGTCATCCGGATCGGAAAGAACCTTTATTAAATGTTCTACTGCTCTCTGGTCTCCGAGTTCTCCAAGAGCCCATGCTGCATCAATTCGATTTTCTGCAGAGGTTGATTTAAGTTCTGATACCAGTTGTTCGAAATCCTTCTCCATTGCATTAACAATACCGGTTACAAAAAAGGTAGAGAAAATTATCGTAAGAAAAAAGAAAATTCCTCTAGTAATATACACAGACGAATTCCTCCTGATTTTTCAAAATATTTTGTTGAGTTGAGCATGATGAACTCCATATAAAAAAATGACAGTGAATAAATAAAAAGCTCTAACCTTTATTCTGTAAGAATTTTACTTAAAAAATTATGCTCAAGTTATGAAAGGGTATCTCCTGAAATAGTTTATTTATTTTACTATACAGAAAAAATAATGTCAAGTTATGTAGCTTACAATTCCAATCAGTTACTCTATACGCCAGTATACAGGCTGAAGATAAACAGGTGTTGTACTATAGTTCATTGTAGAATCTGTTACATAGGGATTATATCTGAATGTTACCACACAACCACTGGCACCTTTATTTTTGACAACAACGCCGGCATTGTTATGCTTATGGGGATCGGAATTTATTATAATACCTTCAATTGTAATGCTGTTATTGGTACTATCGGTGCATTTATTTTCCAGAGTTATCGCACCATCTGTCGTATAAACAACTCCTTTAAACATATTTCCTCCCGGTAGAGGGGTTGCACTGGTAGAAAGAGTGAAAGAACCTCCATAAATTGCTACTGTATGTGTATTTACAGGGCTGTATATATGCATACTGGAATCTTCCAGCACAATAGGCGTATCTTTAGTAGCAAAGGTAAAAGACTGTGCATCAACAGTAACTTTAGCTGAATGAAGTTCTCCGTCTACAAAAAGACCGGAATAGATATTATCATTAACCTTGATATGCATTGGAGTATCACCTTCAAGATTCATTTCTAAATTACTACCCCAGTGATAGATATTATTCTTACTTACTGTAAGGGTATTATTTTCCCATTTCATACCATCAGGGAGATAAGTTTTCATATCCTTCCAGTCTTTAAAATCGTAAACCTTAATAAACCCTACTTTAAGATAAACATGTACCCAGGCCTTAAGTGTACCACCCTGATTTTTTATCTTTCCAAGGAATTTAACTGTAGCACTCATAAACAGATCAATGCCCAGTTTGGGTACATTTTCATTCATTTCGTGTTCGTCGCCGCCACCTGCTATGGCAAATGCTTTAGCTCTTGCTCTGAGGGTATTATAGTCCAATTTTAAACATTGTTTTGTAGGAACATTACTTACCGGTATGCCTTTTGCTGATTTTATATCGGCAACTGTAGTGGCGTCTCCCACATTTCCGCTGGAAGCAATTGTTGAATGATTTAAAAAAAGTGATACGTTGGAAGCCTTGGAAAAGGTAAAGGGACCTGAATAATTACAATGGATATTACTGGGAAATCTATCAGGGTTGGCAGTCAGGCGAAGTTCAAGAGGGCTGGTACCGGCATCAGTATTTATAGATACAGCGCCATCACTGTAGAGTGTCATAGGTACAAACTGATAATGTAGAATGGCTTCCACAATTTTACTGGACTTATTGCCTCCCCCTGCAGGAACAGTTCCTTTAGATACTACCAGCATGGAATAAGGAGGAATAATCCTGGAACGACCAAAAGCATCTGTAATGGTTGTAGAAGTAGACTTACCTATATTAGAACCATATTCATAAACTGTAAAAGTTCCTCTTCCAATAGTACTGCTATAATTTTTAGTAGCAGGTATATCACTTATAGAACCAAGTGTTTCCAGTTGATATATCATATAGTGAATACCGCTTTCTGCAACATTCAATGCTTCTGTATCATAATAATATCTCATAGACATACTCATATGGGAATAACTATTCATCATAAGAACAGTGCCAAGCCCAAGGAGTATAAAACTTATGCCCAGAGCCGAGATAACAGCCATTCCTTTTTTAATTGAATATTTTTTCATTTTTCCAAACAGCTCTTTTCTATTTAATTTTCATAACAGTATTTCTCATAAATATATTTAATGTCTCTACTGCCTTTAATTCTCCACCGTTTTCTCCCCCTCTGGGGCTTTTGTATCTTGTTTCTATTCGCAATTCACAACAGGAAGGTTCTACCTCCGGTATTTCTATGGAGACATCGTAAATATTTCTTGCAACTACATGAGGTTTTATATGAGGGTCATCTGTTTTATCAAGTATATGTGTAAGATCATCAACGGTCAGAGGAACTTCAAAGCCATATGCATTGGGGTCGAAAACCGGCACATAATCTGTTTTCAAAGTATTATTTGTTACAGGAGAAGAAACTGCTCTCTTTAACAAATAGTAGTATGGTTGAGTTGAATTTTTTACTTCCCTGGGAGTGTGTGTATCGACTTCCAGGTAATATATAACATAGGCTTCCCACTGTGGAGCAGCTATGTGAGTATTTGGCTGAGAACCGGATGTACCGCTTCCCAGAGTTGTCAAAAAACTTATTGCTTTGGGTACATCAGTAAGAGGATCATTACAATCGCTCAGTGAAGCTCCATGAGTTCTTCTCAAATCTTTACTGAACCAGGTTATACCTTTTATTGCTTCTTTTCTTATAAAAGAAAGACCGCTTTCTTCCTTTGAAATTTTGAGGCTGTGATACATAATTTGAGCAGCTATCCCCATTAAACACAGAAAAATCATGGTACTTATAACAACTTCCAGAAGTGTCATACCCTTATTAATTTTTATTTTTTCATATTTTAATTTCATAAGTCACTCATTATCACTCCAGATAAGTTCATACCCATTTCTAAAACCTGTCCCTGACAGGACTCTTCCGGAAAAGATATGATCATGTTGTGTGGCAAACTGGTCTTACAGACGTTTAATATTTTACATCTATATCATTTACAACTCTCTTTCTACTGACATGAGCATAAGCATTTAATAAACGTTTTCCTCGAGTAACGCGTAACGCGTGACGCGTCACGAGAGCATATATGTATTATTTATGCTTACCTCAGTAATACAGCATATCTTTTCCTCCAGAGCCCGGCCTAGGACAGGAGCGTGTTCCATATTTTTTGGGTACCAATCTACCTGTTGCAGTAATCACGGTGTTTTTGTTGGAACAGCAAGGTAGTTGTGTATATAAGCAGAAAATTTCAGTTCTTTCTTTACGCCCTGTATCTCTAAAGATTTTCCTTCCAGATTTTTATCGTACCAATATACGCTTATTGTAATTTTTTTCAATCGATTTGTATCATGTAGGTGATCAACAGTATCAACAAGTGCCATTTTTCTTGAAAATTTCATATTATCAGACTTAACTTCGGGAAGAGTATATGGACTGCCTGATGTGGAATAAACATCAAAATTACAGAAAAACTCCTTTTCATAAATCTCAAGGGTAGACTGGGCAAGATTTGTGGCAAGAACCATATTATCACCCTTTTTAATACCCATAATGCCGGCGATAAACATACCTGTTATTGTTATAACTGCCAGTGTCAGTATAACCAGAGCAACCATTATTTCCGTAAGGTTTAAACCGTATAAAGATTTAAAAATCTTTTTATCAGTCATATTTGCCAGTCCTATAAATTATTTAGATAAATTAACCTGATATTATCATATTACCTGCTTTGATAAAATATTTATTTATATGAAAATGATGAAGTTTTATGCTCCACTGTCTATTCATTTTTATATTTGGTTGTGACCGATACGGTCATGCCTGTTAGTTCTTATTACCGCTCCAGATAAGTTCGTAACCATTTTATCAGCGTCTGCCTGAAAGGCTCTTACGAAGAAAAATCTTTTATCTTATATAATTTGTTTTCCAGATAATAAATTAACTCTTATTTAATTTTTAATTCTAAATAAAAAACTAATTTTTCTTCTCCTGAGCCTGCCATGCAGACGCTTTTTCGGATATTTTTTTATCTGTTGCAGTAATTACCATTAGCGATTAGCTTTAATTATTAACTGAAAACTAACAGCTAAGGGGTTGTCAAGAAATAACCCAATCATATTTACGTCTATATCGTGACGC